>JBOFCH010000305.1:0-3493 GCA_051645985.1 Plesiomonas sp.
GAAACGAGACTCGAACTCGCGACCCCGACCTTGGCAAGGTCGTGCTCTACCAACTGAGCTATTCCCGCATCACAGGATGTGTAATCTGAGTTTTACGTCGTTATGGCTGTCTGGAGCGGGAAACGAGACTCGAACTCGCGACCCCGACCTTGGCAAGGTCGTGCTCTACCAACTGAGCTATTCCCGCATGGCAGAAACAGAACATAAGACGGTGTAAGTTTGGAGCGGGAAACGAGACTCGAACTCGCGACCCCGACCTTGGCAAGGTCGTGCTCTACCAACTGAGCTATTCCCGCATCGCTTACACGGCGCAGCCTTGAATTCATCGAATTCATCATTGCTACGGGCTGCGAATTATACGGAGATTCCCCCGCGACGCAACCCCTTAACGCAAAAAACTTGTCGACGTCGGTGCACCTGCTGACAATTCGGCCAATCCGAATAATTTGCCAGCAATTTTCACCCAGCGACAGCATCCACGGCTTATAAGCGGATGAAATTCTCGCGATAATAGCGCAGCTCGGCGATCGATTCGCGGATATCGTCCAGCGCCAGATGCGTGCCTTGCTTGCTAAAACCAGCCAGAATTTCTGGCTTCCAACGCCGCGCCAGCTCTTTTAAGGTGCTGACATCCAGATAACGGTAGTGGAAGTACTGCTCCAGCTGCGGCATGTGACGGTACAGGAAGCGGCGATCTTGGCCGATGCTGTTACCACAAATCGGGGAGGCTCCCGCCGGCACCCACTCAGCCAAAAACGCCAGCGTCTGGGCTTCGGCCTGCGCTTCGGTACAAGTACTCGCGCGAACACGGGCCACCAACCCACTTTCAGTATGGGTACGGGTACACCAGTCATCCATGCCGGCCAGCACCGCGTCGGACTGATGAATGGCGAGTACCGGCCCTTCGGCTAAAATATTCAGGTGCTTGTCGGTCACGATGGTCGCGATCTCCAGCACTTTGTCGGTATCCGGATTGAGACCGGTCATTTCCATATCAATCCAGATTAAATTTTCTTTATCGGCAGCCATGGCCTCTCCTGCATTTTTTCTCGCAAACTGCGTGTATGATACAGGGTTTAAACTCCCTGCGTGTAATTACCAAAGAGCAAATCACTTTGAGTAAGAAAAAGCTAACCCTCGGCCAGCAACGCCGTGTTCATGCCAACCAGCAACGCCGGTTGAAGCAAAAAGACCAGAATCCGGAATGGGATGACGCCCTGTTGGGTGATGCCCAAGAAGGAGTTGTCATCAGCCGTTTCGGTATGCATGCCGATATCGAGGCCGCAGACGGCAGCCTGCACCGCTGTAACCTGCGCCGTGCCATCAGCAGTCTGGTGGCCGGTGATAAAGTGGTTTGGCGGCCGGGCAAGGAGCATATTCACGGTATCAGCGGCGTGGTGGAAGCGGCGCACGAGCGTCACTCAGTCCTGACCCGGCCAGACTTTTACGATGGCGTCAAAGCCGTGGCGGCGAACATCGATCAGATAGTGATCGTGTCTGCCGTGGTGCCTGAGCTGTCTACCGATATTATCGACCGTTATCTGGTGGCCTGCGAACAAGTCAACATTACTCCGCTGATTGTGTTGAACAAAGTCGATCTGCTGAGCGCCGAAGACCGCTTATGGGCCGTCGAAGCGTTGGAGCAATATCATGCCATCGGTTATCGCATCTTGTGGGTGTCATCCCACAGCGGTGAAGGGATGACCGAACTCAATGATGCGCTGAGCGGTCGGATCAACATCTTCGTCGGGCAATCGGGTGTCGGTAAGTCCAGTTTAATCAACACGTTGTTGCCGGATGCTAATGCCGGAACCGGCGCTGTCTCCGACAACTCTGGCCTCGGCCAGCACACCACCACCGCGGCACGCCTCTATCACCTGCTGGAAGGCGGCGATCTGATTGACTCCCCGGGGATCCGCGAGTTTGGCTTGTGGCATCTGGATCCAGAGCAAGTTACTGAATCTTTCATTGAATTTCGTGACTACCTCGGCCTGTGCAAATTCCGTGACTGCAAGCATGATAACGATCCGGGCTGTGCCATCCGCGAAGCGGTTGAGGCCGGCAAGATCAGTCAGACCCGCTATGACAGTTATCACCGCATTTTGGAAAGTATGCTGCTGGCCCGTGCCCGTCGCCACTTCCCACAGCGGGAAAATTAACCCCTCGCGCCAACCGGCGTTAGCGCAGCGGGCAGCGTAAGGCGTGCAAGCACTGACAAGGCACCCGATTACGGGTAAAATGCGCGCCTTTTATGCATTTGTATTGTGCGATGAGTGTATGTACGGCGAATATAGCGTGTGGTGTATTGCGCGCTGAGCATGTTCGCCCTCGTTGCCCGCACAAGCAAGGTGAACAGAGAGGCTACCGGTGTTCAACCAAATCAAGATTGCATTTCAGTACCTGCTGCCTAAGCAGCGCCTGACCCAACTGGCGGGCTGGGCAGCAGAAAAACAAGCGGGAGTACTGACCCACTGGGTTATCCGATTGTTTGCCCGTCACTACGACGTCAACATGCAAGAAGCGCAAAAGAGCGACCTGAGCGCCTATGCCAGCTTCAACGAGTTCTTTACCCGCCCGCTCAAACATAGTGCCCGTCCGGTTGATTTTCAACATGACTGCCTGTGCCTACCTGCGGACGGCATGATCAGCCAGATTGGCCCACTGCGCGACGATCTGCTGCTGCAAGCCAAAGGCCATTACTATTCACTGGATACACTGCTGGCCGGTCAAACGGAGTGGGTGCGCCGCTTTCGCCATGGCGCATTTGCCACCACCTACCTGTCACCACGGGATTATCACCGGGTACATATGCCGTGTGATGCGACCTTGCGTGAGATGATTTATGTACCGGGTGAACTGTTCTCGGTCAATCCGCTGACCGCCGAAAACGTGCCAGGCCTGTTTGCCCGCAACGAACGGGTGATCTGCTTGTTTGATACCGCCGCCGGCCCAATGGCGCAAATTCTGGTGGGTGCCACCATCGTCGGTAGCATCGAAACCGTGTGGGCTGGCACCATCACCCCACCACGTCGTGGCGAGCTACAGCGCTGGACCTATCCGGCCGCCGGTGACGAACAGGCGATCCATCTGACCAAAGGTCAGGAAATGGGTCGTTTCAAGCTCGGATCGACCGTCATCAACCTGTTTACCGAGGGCAGTGTTGCATTTGAGAGCACATTACAGCAAGGTGTTACCACCCGCATGGGCGAGCGTTTTGCCCGGCTGCTGAGTGCCTCTTGTCCTGCTGACGCTGAAACCACCGTCACCAGCACACACTCCGGAGCCTGACTTACGCCAGCCTGCGGCTGAACGTTAACAGTCTTTAGACCGCCCTGATCGGCGGTCTTTGTTCCGCGAGGTCGCGCATGTCACGACACCCTTTACAGCGTTATGTTTCCCTATTCCTGCTACTTTGTACCTTGTTGGTCAGTAGTCTGCCTCTTCGGGCCGACGTGCTACAGCCAGCCGACAAACTACAACAATCGATCGACAC
>JBOFCH010000306.1:0-7443 GCA_051645985.1 Plesiomonas sp.
TGGTCACACCAATGCCAGCTATGTTGAAGCCCGTGCCGGTTTTGCTGCCGGTGTCAGCTTCACCACACACCTGTTTAACGCCATGCCACCTATCACCGGCCGTGAGCCAGGGATGGTTGGCGCGATTTTAGACACCCCAGATGTGTACACCGGTATCATTGCCGATGGTTTCCATGTCTCTTGGTCTAACATCCGAATGGCGCATAAAATGAAAGGCGAGAAGCTGGTTCTCGTGACGGATGCCACAGCTCCAGCAGGTGCTAACATTGACCACTTCATTTTCGTCGGTAAAAAAGTATATTACCGTGATGGAAAGTGCGTGGATGAAAACGGGACGCTTGGCGGCTCAGCACTGACCATGATCGAAGCAGTACAAAACTGCGTCGAACACATCGGCATCGCACTGGATGAAGCACTGCGTATGGCGACTTTGTATCCGGCCCGTGCCATTCATGTGGCTGACCGCTTAGGTCAGGTTAAAGCCGGTAAAGTTGCTAATATAACGGTGTTTGATCATGACTTCACAGTCAAGGCGACCATCGTTAACGGACAGCTTGAGCGACACTAACTATGAGCACTGGCGGACAAATTGGTAATGTAGATCTGGTTAAACAACTGAACAGCGCAGCGGTATACCGTCTGATCGACCAACAAGGGCCTATCTCGCGTATTCAGGTTGCCGACCATAGCCAACTCGCGCCCGCCAGTGTCACCAAGATTACCCGCCAGCTTCTGGAGCGCGGCTTGATCAAAGAGGTTGAACAACAAGCGTCAACCGGTGGTCGCCGCGCTATTTCCATTGTGACCGAAACCCGGCCGTTTCACTCGATTGCCGTACGTCTTGGTCGCCGTGATGCCACTATTGCGCTCTATGATCTCAGCAGTAAATCGCTGGCCGAAGAGCACTATATTTTACTGCAACACGATCAGGCGCAGCTCGAAAAAGAGCTGATCGAGTTGATCGAGCAGTTTATTGCCACCCACCAGCGTAAAATCCGCCAACTGATTGCCATGGCCATTACCCTGCCCGGCCTCGTCGACCCAGACACCGGGGTGGTAGAATACATGCCACATGTCAGCGTGCAACACTGGCCGCTGGCCGATATCCTCAGTCGCCACTTTGATGTCAGCTGTTTCGTCGGTAACGATGTGCGCAGTCTGGCGCTGGCTGAACACTATTTCGGTGCCAGCCGCGATTGTGAAGACTCTATTTTGATCCGTTTGCACCGAGGAACCGGGGCCGGCATTATTGTGCATGGTCAGATTTTCCTCGGGTATAACCGTAATGTCGGTGAGATTGGTCATATTCAGATTGATCCGCTCGGACCCCGTTGTCACTGCGGTAACTTTGGTTGTCTGGAAACCATCGCTTCCAACAGCGCCATTGAGCAGCGGGCGCGCGAGCTTCTGCAAGCCGGTTATCCGAGCAAGCTATTAAGCGTCGACGATCTGAATATCTACAGCATCTGTCATGCCGCCAACAAAGGGGATTTGCTGGCGGGCGAACTGATTGAGAAAGTGGGGCGCAAACTGGGTCAGGCGATTGCTATCACCGTCAATCTGTTTAACCCACAGAAAGTGATCATCGCCGGTGAAATTACCGAAGCCCAGAAAGTGTTGTTCCCGGCCATTGAGGCCTGTATTCAGACCCAATCACTCAAAGAATTCCGACAAAAACTGTCAGTCGTCGCCTCCGAGTTATACGACAAACCTACCATTGGCGCCTTTGCCCTGATCAAACGCTCGATGCTAAACGGTATTCTGCTGCAACGTTTGCTGGAGCAATAGGTTACTGGCGCAATAATTAGCCGCATTTATCCGGTTGTCATTTTCTCCGTGATATACTCGTGGGCTGTGCATAATGCAGCCCTATATTTGCAACCTCGGAGATGGCATGAAAAAAAGCGTGATCTGTGATATTGACGGTGTGTTACTGCACGACAATACCGCCGTACCCGGAGCAAAAGAATTTCTTAGCCACCTGCTGACGCAGGAAACCCCGTTAGTGATCCTGACCAACTATCCGGTACAAACCGCACAGGATCTGGCCAACCGTTTCCACGCTGCCGGTCTTGATGTACCGGACAGTGTTTTCTATACCGCAGGCATGGCCACCGCGGATTTTCTACGCCGCCAAGAAGGGAAAAAAACCTTTGTCATCGGCGAAGGGGCGCTGATCCACGAACTGTATAAAGCCGGCTTTACCATTACCGATATCAACCCCGATTTCGTGATTGTGGGGGAAACCCGCTCCTATAACTGGGACATGATCCATAAAGCGGCACGCTTTGTCGCCAATGGCGCTCGCTTTATTGCCACCAACCCAGATACCCACGGTCCAAGCTATGCCCCAGCCTGTGGCGCACTGTGCGCCCCGATCGAGAAAATTACTGGCCGTAAGCCATTTTTTGTTGGCAAGCCTAGCCCATGGATCATCCGCGCTGCGCTCAATAAGATGCAGGCCCATTCGGAAAATACCCTGATTATTGGCGATAACTTGCGTACCGATATTCTGGCCGGTTTTCAAGCCGGGTTAGAGACGATTCTCGTCCTCTCTGGTGTCTCCAAACATGCCGATATCGAGACTATGCCGTTCAGGCCCAATCATGTTTTTGATTCAGTGGCTGACATCGATATTTTATAATTACAAACACCGCATTACGCGGTGTTTTGTTAAGGACTCCTTTGCCATGCACTAATACTCAATGCAACGGCGTGATTAATCTCTAATGGACAGGTCAGTCTGACTGATCCTGCAAAGGAACGCATGATAGATTCTCAACTCCTACTACTGATCAGTATCGCTTTTTTAGCCGGTTTCGCGGTGCAACGTGCCGGTTTACCTCCGCTCATTGGTTTCTTGCTGGCCGGTTTTGGCCTCAATGTCGCCGGTTTCAGTGCCAGTAGCCCGCTCAGTGAGTTGGCCGATCTGGGCGTAACGCTGCTGCTATTTACCATCGGTCTGAAACTGGATATTCGCCTACTGATGCGGCGCGAAGTGTTGGTTGGCTCTAGCGGTTACACCCTGTTCTCATCGTTAAGTGTTGCTCTGGTGTTGACCCTGCTAAAAGTCACCACCTTGTTACTGGTCACTCAGCTTGAGTTTACCAATGCCCTGTTACTGGGCTTTGCCTTGAGCTTTTCATCCACCGTCTTGGCGGTGAAAGCCATGCAAGAGCGAGGCGAGCTGCTCAGCACCTATGGCCGGCTAGCGTTGGGTATTTTGGTTATTCAGGATCTGTTTGCCGTCGTCTTTCTCACCGCCTCGACCGGTAAGCTGCCACATTGGTGGGCGATCGGTCTACTGCTGCTGCCTTTATGCCGGCCTTTGCTGTACCGTTTGCTGGATAAGCTCGGGCATGATGAGATTTTGGTTCTCGGCGGGATCTTTCTAGCACTGATCCCGGGCGCGGCATTATTCAGTTGGTGCGGTTTAAAACCAGACTTAGGGGCCTTGGTTATCGGTATGCTGGTTGCCGGTCACCCCCGAGCCTCTGAGCTGTCAAAGTCGTTATTCAACCTTAAAGAGCTATTTCTGATCTGCTTTTTCCTGCAAATCGGGCTGGAAGAAGTGCCGAGCTGGCAAGGGCTGGGCATGGCGGTATTGTTATTGTTTCTGTTGCCGGTCAAGGCCGCGCTTTACTATCTGGCCGCTCGACTGTTTCGGTTTCGGATCCGCACCAGTTTGCAATTAGCGATGACCTTATGTAACTACAGTGAGTTTGGCCTGATTGTAGGCGGTATAGCCGTGCGCCAAGGGCTACTCAGCAGCAGTTGGTTAGTGGTACTGGCGCTGACCACCGCGCTGTCATTTCTGATCTCCGTGCCACTTAACAAGATGACCGATCGCCTGTATGCCCTGCTACGCCAAAAAGCCAAGCCGGATGAAAACCGTAATTTGCACCCTGATGATCGCTTAATTGATCCCGGTGATGCACAAATTCTGGTATTGGGGATGGGTCGCATTGGCTCTGGTGCCTACGATGAGCTGCGCGAGCGCTATGGCGATATTCTGCTGGGTATTGAATCTAATCCCGAAACTGTTCTGGCTCACCGCCAGAGCGGACGCAACGTCATTCAAGGTGATGCCACCGACCCAGACTTCTGGGAGCGTGTGCGCCCACGCGGTAATGTGAAACTGATCCTGCTGGCGATGCCGCACTGGCAAGTTAACCATTTTGCCTTGGATCACCTGCACCATCGCCGGTTTACAGGCCGGATCGCCGCCATCGCTGAGTATCAAGATGAACTGGAAAAACTGACGGACGAAGGGGTGCATGCGGCATTCAATATCTATAACGAAGCCGGCAGTGGTTTTGCTCGCCACGTGATCAGTCATTTATCCACTGATCAATTATTTGGCCGTTTCGATGAGGATACGATAAAGACACCCGCGGTTAGGATAAGTAATCTGTAATAAATACCCTATCAGGATGATGATTCATCAATAGCGCCCAGAAAAAACACTTGCAAAAATTTTGCACCTTGGCACATTGAATGAACAAAACCTGTACGGCGCGCCCTGACTGGCGAGCCGGTTTAAAAGATCGCAACTGCAAGGAAAGAAGGTATGTGTTCAATTTTTGGTATTCTAGAGCTGAAATCTGATCCCAGTGAGCTGCGTAAAAAAGCCCTGGAGATGTCCAAACTGCTACGTCACCGCGGGCCTGACTGGTCCGGTATTTATGCCACCGACAAAGCCATTTTGGCGCACGAGCGCTTGGCGATTGTCGATGTGAATAATGGTGCTCAGCCGCTATTTAATGCCGAAAAGACCCATATCCTTGCGGTGAATGGTGAGATCTACAATCACAAAGCCCTGCGCGCGGCGCAGCCTGAATATGCTTTCCAGACCGATTCCGATTGTGAAGTGATTTTATCGCTGTATCAGCAACACGGCCCGGAGTTTCTCGACCAGCTGTACGGTATGTTTGCGTTTGTGCTGTACGATGCCGAACAAGACGCTTACCTGATCGGACGCGATCATATCGGGATCATCCCGCTGTACATGGGCTATGACGAGTACGGCAACCTGTATGTGGCTTCTGAGATGAAGGCTCTGGTGCCGGTATGCCGCACCATCAAAGAATTCCCAGCCGGCTCATACCTGTGGAGCAAAGACGGTGAGATCCGCCGTTACTACCAACGCGACTGGATGGAATACGACGCGGTTAAAGACGCGATCACCGATCCGAACCAGCTGCGTGAAGCATTTGAAGATGCGGTGAAAAGCCACCTGATGTCAGATGTACCCTACGGCGTACTGCTGTCCGGTGGTCTGGATTCATCGGTGGTATCCGCCATTACCAAAAAATTTGCGGCGCGCCGGATTGAAGATAATGAGCAAAGCGAAGCTTGGTGGCCACAGCTGCACTCCTTCGCCGTCGGCCTGCCAGGCTCACCGGACTTGGCCGCCGCGCAGGAAGTGGCGAATCATCTGGGTACCGTGCATCATGAAATTCACTTCACCGTTCAAGAGGGGTTGGATGCCATTCGTGATGTGATTTATCACATTGAAACCTATGATGTCACCACCATCCGCGCCTCGACACCCATGTACCTGATGGCGCGTAAAATCAAAGCGATGGGTATCAAGATGGTGCTCTCTGGAGAAGGCTCCGATGAAGTGTTTGGTGGCTATCTCTATTTCCACAAAGCGCCGAATGCCCAAGAGTTACATGAAGAGACGGTCCGTAAACTGCTGGCTTTGCACATGTATGACTGCGCCCGTGCCAACAAAGCGATGGCCGCATGGGGCGTGGAAGCACGCGTGCCATTCTTGGATAAACGCTTCTTGGATGTGGCCATGCGTATCAACCCTAAAGACAAAATGTGCGGCAACGGCAAAATCGAAAAGCATATTCTGCGCGAATGCTTTGCCCACTATTTACCGGCCAGCATCGCGTGGCGTCAGAAAGAGCAGTTCTCTGATGGCGTAGGTTATAGCTGGATCGATTCACTCAAGGCACAGGCCGAGCAACAGGTGACCGAGCAACAAATGGCCACCGCACGCTTTCGTTTCCCGTACAACACGCCAACCACCAAGGAAGCGTATGTGTACCGTGAGATCTTTGAAGAGCTGTTCCCGCAACCGAGTGCGGCAGAATGCGTGCCAGGTGGCCCATCGGTGGCCTGCTCGTCAGCAAAAGCCATTGAGTGGGATGAAGCATTCAAAAATATGACCGATCCATCCGGTCGTGCCGTGGCTGGGGTGCATATGGATGCCTATAAAGGGTAATTCTTAAGCCTGCTGACGGCTATAAAGTTAAATTTAAGAGCGTAGATCCAGCCATTAAAGCAAGACATCTCATCCGGCACACTCATACGGCGCCGGACGAGATGGGCGGTATGCATATGCCCACCTTGATACTCATGTTGATGCGCATGGGTAAACATGAGCAAAGAGTCGCCAACCGATTCGACTTGCCGTGCTTTACCAACGTATAAACGCGAGATCATACGATGATGGCCGCGTTTTTTTCAGTGTCCTAGCAAACGAGTTTTGACAAACAACTGATTAATTTTTAAACTTTTCTTGTTTTTTTTTCACCAAACTGGTTGTAAGACAGGCAAACAGGGTAAAATTAGAAATCTTGGCATAAAAAAGGGTTGACGGTTTTCGCTGGGATACGCATAATGCGCCCCGCAACGCCGATGAGGTGACGCAATAAAAAAGATGGCTATGTAGCTCAGCTGGTTAGAGCACAGCACTCATAATGCTGGGGTCACAGGTTCGAATCCCGTCATAGCCACCATCTTTTTTTAGCGCGGAAGTGGCGAAATTGGTAGACGCACCAGATTTAGGTTCTGGCGCCGCAAGGTGTGTGGGTTCAAGTCCCTCCTTCCGCACCATGTCACTGATTTAGGTATTGCAGATTTACGATTGGGGTGTCGCCAAGCGGTAAGGCAGCGGGTTTTGATCCCGCCATGCCCAGGTTCGAATCCTGGCACCCCAGCCATCTCCTTGTACGTTGAAGAACGTCAGAAGATGGGTGAAAAAAATAAGATGGCTATGTAGCTCAGCTGGTTAGAGCACAGCACTCATAATGCTGGGGTCACAGGTTCGAATCCCGTCATAGCCACCATTTCACTGCGTAAGTATTCTCTTGGGGTGTCGCCAAGCGGTAAGGCAGCGGGTTTTGATCCCGCCATGCCCAGGTTCGAATCCTGGCACCCCAGCCAATTTAAGTTGTATTGAATACCCGGATGGGGTGTCGCCAAGCGGTAAGGCAGCGGGTTTTGATCCCGCCATGCCCAGGTTCGAATCCTGGCACCCCAGCCATTCAATACATCGTTTCGGAATTCGTGAAAAACCGGTATTCGGGAACACAACAGATTAATGGCTATGTAGCTCAGCTGGTTAGAGCACAGCACTCATAATGCTGGGGTCACAGGTTCGAATCCCGTCATAGCCACCATTGATTTGAAACACCTTGTTGGGGT
>JBOFCH010000307.1:0-3345 GCA_051645985.1 Plesiomonas sp.
CCGGGTGATTATTTGGTGGAGGGCGATGCATCATCGGCGTCCTATTTTCTAGCCGCCGCGGCCATTCGCGGGGGAACGGTGCGGGTAACCGGTATTGGTCGGCGCAGCGTACAGGGCGATGTCCGGTTTGCCGATGTGCTGGAAAAAATGGGCGCGCAAATTCGTTGGGCGGATGATTATGTCGAGTGTGAGCGTGGCAGCTTGCAGGGCGTAGATCTGGATCTGAACCACATTCCGGATGCGGCCATGACCATCGCTACCGCGGCACTGTTTGCTAAGGGGGAAACCTGTATCCGTAACGTTTACAACTGGCGGGTAAAAGAAACTGATCGACTGGCCGCGATGGCCACCGAGCTGCGTAAAGTCGGGGCACAGGTGGAAGAGGGGGAGGATTACATCCGTATCGTTCCTCCAGCGCAGTTACAGCACGCCGAGATTGCGACCTATAATGATCACCGTATGGCGATGTGTTTTTCACTGGTGGCCTTATCGGATACCCCGGTTACGATTTTAGATCCCGGTTGTACCTCGAAAACGTTCCCCGATTACTTCACCCGTTTGCAGGCTCTCGTGCAGAGCGTGAATTAACCGATAAATTTTCGCGGGCATTTCTTCATCGACTTCATCGCTTTTACGATCGCCGCCTGTTGTTTACACGACAACGGGCGGCTTGTCGTTCCTCGTGTTATTTCTTTTTGCCACAGATAAAGCATTCGGTTGATGATGCTTTTGCCGTATAATTGCGCGCAGAGTCAGGCAGGGCAGAACTTCCTGCTCTGTGCTACCCATTTAATTTAACGGAGGATGCTATGTCAGAGACAACCCCGGTGATTACAGTCGACGGGCCAAGCGGTGCAGGTAAAGGCACGCTGTGTAAGGCACTGGCTGAGCAACTGGGCTGGCATCTGCTCGATTCCGGCGCAATTTACCGCGTGCTGGCGATGGCGGCATTGCACCACCATGTCGATATTGAATCTGAAGATGCACTGGTTCCACTGGCGGCGCATCTGGATGTGCAGTTCAAGTCGATAGAAGGTCAGATCCGAGTGATCTTAGAAGGTGAGGATGTCTCTAATGACATCCGTACCGAAACGGTCGGTAACACGGCATCCCGAGCGGCGGCGTTTCCACGTGTTCGCGAAGCGTTGCTGCGCCGTCAGCGTGCATTTCGTGCCGCGCCGGGCTTGATTGCCGATGGCCGTGACATGGGAACCGTCGTGTTTCCTGATGCGCCAGTGAAAATATTTCTTGACGCCAGCGCCGAAGAGCGAGCCAACCGCCGTATGTTGCAGTTGCAGGGCAAGGGGTTTGATGTTAACTTTGAACACCTTTTGGCCGAGATCCGCGAACGTGACTTTCGCGATCGTAACCGGGCCGTGGCTCCGCTGAAAGCGGCGCCAGACGCGTTGGTGCTGGATTCGACTGAAATGCCAATTGAGCAAGTGATAGCCGCCGCGATGCACCATATCAAAGAAACCTTGCAGTTTTAAGGCAGAATCTTTGGCATCAGGCCGCATTTTTTTGTTATTATTGGCAAGATACAGAAGCAAACTGCATGGAAGCGGCGAGCTATTTTGAAGCAACCCCATTTAGCAGGACGCTAGATGGTAGTTATCTTTCATTAGTGAAGATTAATAAACATGACTGAATCTTTTGCTCAACTCTTTGAAGAGTCCCTGAAAGAACTGGAAACCCGTCCAGGTTCTATCGTTCGTGGTACTGTTATCGCTATTCAGAACGGTATCGTTCTGGTTGATGCAGGCCTGAAGTCAGAGTCTGCTATCCCAGCAGAACAGTTCAAGAACGCCCAGGGTGAGCTGGAAATCAACGTCGGTGACGAAGTTGACGTAGCACTGGACGCAGTAGAAGACGGCTTCGGTGAAACTCAGCTGTCTCGTGAAAAAGCGAAGCGCCACGAAGCTTGGCTGATGCTGGAAAAAGCATACGAAGAAGCTGCTACCGTTATCGGTGTGATCAACGGCAAGGTGAAAGGTGGTTTCACTGTAGAACTGAACGGTATCCGTGCGTTCCTGCCAGGTTCTCTGGTAGACGTTCGTCCAGTTCGTGACACTACTCACCTGGAATACAAAGAGCTTGAGTTCAAAGTAATCAAGCTGGATCAGAAGCGTAACAACGTTGTTGTTTCTCGCCGTGCCGTTATCGAATCTGAAAACAGCCAAGAGCGCGATCAGCTGCTGGAAAACCTGCAAGAAGGCATGGAAGTTAAGGGTATCGTTAAGAACCTGACTGACTACGGTGCATTCGTTGATCTGGGCGGTGTTGACGGCCTGCTGCACATCACTGACATGGCGTGGAAGCGCGTTAAGCATCCAAGCGAAATCGTGAACGTTGGCGACGAAATCACTGTTAAAGTGCTGAAGTTCGACCGCGAGCGTACTCGTGTTTCTCTGGGCCTGAAGCAGCTGGGTGAAGATCCATGGGTAGCTATCGCTAAGCGTTACCCAGAAGGTACTCGCCTGACTGGTCGTGTAACCAACCTGACTGATTACGGCTGCTTCGTAGAAATCGAAGAAGGCGTTGAAGGTCTGGTACACGTATCCGAAATGGATTGGACCAACAAGAACATCCACCCATCTAAAGTTGTTAACGTGGGTGATGTTGTTGAAGTTATGGTTCTGGACATCGACGAAGAACGTCGCCGTATCTCCCTGGGTCTGAAGCAGTGCAAATCTAACCCATGGCAGCTGTTCGCAGAAACCCACGCTAAGGGTGACCGCGTAGAAGGCAAGATCAAGTCTATCACTGACTTCGGTATCTTCATTGGTCTGGACGGCGGTATCGACGGTCTGGTTCACCTGTCTGACATCTCCTGGAACGTTACAGGCGAAGAAGCAGTTCGTGAATTCAAGAAAGGCGACGAAATCGCAGCAGTAGTTCTGCAAGTTGATGCAGAGCGTGAGCGTATCTCTCTGGGCGTTAAGCAACTGGAAGAAGATCCGTTCAACAACTTCATGTCTGTTTACAAGAAAGGTGCTATCGTTACTGGTAAAGTAACTGCAGTTGATGCAAAAGGCGCTACTGTTGAACTGACTGACGGTGTTGAAGGCTACCTGCGTGCTTCTGAAGCATCTCGTGACCGCGTAGAAGACGCTACTCTGGTTCTGAGTGTAGGCGACGAAGTTGAAGCGAAGTTCACCGGTGTTGACCGTAAGAACCGCGTTGTAAACCTGTCTGTTCGCGCTAAAGACCAGGCTGAAGAAAGCGAAGCAATGGCGACTCTGAACAAGCAAGATGATGCTGCGTTCGGTAACGCTATGGCTGAAGCATTCAAAGCAGCTAAAGGCGAATAATTAACCGTACTCAGGTGGTCGTCAGATCGCCTGA
>JBOFCH010000308.1:0-10232 GCA_051645985.1 Plesiomonas sp.
TTATCAGGGGCTGACGGCGGGCGGTACGGCGATCGTCAATCTGGATATTGACGATCACCAATGCTGGCAACCGGCATTGCAGGGCAAAACCGTGCGAACCTGGTCGATGCGCCAGCCAGCCGATTACACGGCCAGCCAGATCCGCTGTGCGCGTGGGTTGACCTCCTTTACCTTGCATACGCCGTATGGCGAGCAGGCGATCGAATTGCCTTATCCGGGGCTGCACAATGTATCCAACGCCTTGGCGGCGGCAGCGCTCAGTATGGCGGTAGGGGCCACTTTGGCCGATGTAGCTGCGGGTTTAGCGGCATTGCAACCAGTGAAAGGGCGCTTATACCCATTAGCGCTGACACCATCACTGCTGGTCTGGGATGATACCTACAACGCCAATGTTGGCTCGATGAAAGCCGGGATTGCGGTATTAGCACAGCATGCCGGGCTACGGATTTTGATTGCCGGTGATATGGGCGAGCTGGGAGAAGACAGCACCGAATGCCATCAGGCAGTCGGCGAGGCTGCTCGCGATGCCGGTATCGAGCAGGTTTTCAGTGTTGGTGTACTAAGCCAAGCGATCAGTGCACCAAGTCAGGGGCAGCATTTCAGTGATAAAGCCGCATTGCTGGCGGTATTGCTGCCGTATGTCGCTCAACAATTACAACAAAATACCAATATCACCCTATTGGTGAAAGGTTCGCGCAGCGCAGCTATGGAAGATGTGGTGCGGGCGTTGCAGGAGACGTTTACATGTTAGTCTGGTTAGCGGAATTGCTGGTCAAGTATTACAGCGGATTCCATGTGTTCTCTTATCTTACCCTTCGAGCCATCCTGAGTTTGCTGACTGCGTTGGCGATTGCTTTGTGGATGGGGCCACACCTGATTGCTTGGCTGCAAAAATTGCAGATTGGTCAGGTGGTGCGTAACGATGGCCCGGAATCGCATTTCAGCAAACGCGGCACCCCAACCATGGGTGGATTGATGATCCTCGCGTCGATCAGTATTTCGGTACTGCTGTGGGCCAACTTACGCAACCCGTATGTCTGGTGCGTGCTGTTTGTCCTGCTGGGTTATGGGGTGGTCGGTTTTGTGGATGATTACCGCAAAGTGGTACGTAAAAATACCAAAGGGCTGATCGCGCGTTGGAAATATTTTTGGCAGTCAGTGATTGCACTGGTGGTGGCTTTTGCCCTGTATGCCACCGGTAAAGATACCGCGGCGACTCAGCTGGTGGTGCCATTTTTCAAAGACATCATGCCGCAACTGGGCTTGCTGTATATCCTGCTGACTTACTTTGTGGTGGTGGGAACCAGTAACGCGGTTAACCTGACCGATGGCTTGGACGGTTTGGCTATCATGCCGACTGTATTTGTGGCGGCGGGATTGGCACTGGTAGCGTGGGCGACCGGTAACGTGAATTTTGCCGAGTACCTGCATATCCCGTATATCCGTCACAGCGGTGAGCTGGTGGTGGTATGTACCGCTATCGTCGGTGCGGGATTGGGCTTTTTGTGGTTCAACACTTACCCGGCACAGGTCTTTATGGGGGATGTCGGCTCGTTGGCATTAGGTGGTGCGCTTGGGATCATCGCGGTGTTGCTGCGCCAAGAGTTTCTGCTGCTGATTATGGGCGGGGTGTTTGTGATGGAGACCTTGTCAGTGATCTTGCAAGTGGGTTCGTTCAAATTGCGCGGGCAACGGATCTTCCGCATGGCGCCAATTCATCACCATTACGAACTCAAAGGTTGGCCGGAGCCGCGTGTGATCGTGCGCTTTTGGATCATTTCGCTGATGCTGGTTCTGATTGGACTGGCTACCTTGAAAATTCGCTAAGGATTGTCTGTCATGGCGTGCTATGCGGGTAAAAATATCGTCATTATCGGGTTGGGGAGTACCGGCCTGTCCTGCGTGGATTTTTTCATGCAACAGGGCGTGGTGCCGCGGGTGATGGATACCCGCAGCCAACCGGCCGGGCAAGATCGTTTGCCTGAGGGCGTCGAACTGCATACCGGTAGCCTGAACCTTGAGTGGTTGTTGGCGGCCGATCTGATTGTCGCCAGCCCTGGGATTGCGCTGGCGCGTCCTGAGCTGCAAGCCGCCATTGACGCCGGCGTGGAAGTGGTGGGCGATATCGAACTGTTCTGCCGTGATGCGTGTGCGCCGATTGTGGCCATTAGCGGCTCCAACGGTAAAAGTACCGTGACCAGCCTGGTGGGCGAGATGGCTCGTTGCGCCGGTTTGCGGGTGGGGGTCGGCGGCAATATCGGGATCCCAGCGTTATCCTTGCTGCAAGATGACTATGACTTGTATGTGCTGGAGTTATCCAGTTTCCAACTGGAAACCACCTATAGCTTGCATGCCAAAGCCGCCACGGTGCTGAATGTGACCGAAGATCACATGGATCGCTATCAAGGCATGGCTGATTATCGCGCCGCAAAGTTGCGCGTCTATCAGGGCGCGAAAACCTGTGTGGTGAATGCCGAAGATCCGCTGACCTTGCCGGAACACGCGGAAGGTGAGGTGGTGAGCTTTGCCCCGTCGCACGGTGATTACTGTCTGGGTGAACATGTAGGTGAGACGTGGCTGATAGCCTCGGGTTTTCCCGTGTTGCCAGTGGCTCGCATGAAGCTGGTCGGGCGGCATAATCAGGCCAATGCCTTGGCGGCACTGGCGCTGGCTGATGCTGCTGGGATCAGTCGGCAGGGTTCACTGCTGGCGCTGGAAAACTTTACCGGACTGGCACATCGCTTCCAATTGGCTCATGAGTCAAATGGCGTGCGTTGGATCAACGACTCCAAAGCCACCAACGTCGGCAGCACCGAAGCGGCGCTCAATGGCTTGAAAATTGATGGACGACTGTTCTTGTTGCTGGGTGGCGATGGTAAAGGCGCTGATTTTAGTGCGTTGCAACCGTTACTGAAAGACCGCCACATCCAACTGTATTGTTTTGGTCGTGATGGTGCACAGCTGGCCGCGCTGAAAGACGGGGCGGTGCTGACCGACACGATGGAGCAGGCGATGCGTTTGATCCAGCCGCAGGTTCGCCGTGGCGATATGGTACTGCTGTCACCGGCGTGCGCTAGTTGGGATCAGTTTAAAAACTTTGAAGTGCGTGGTCATGAATTTACCCGTTTGGCGCAGGAGCTGGCGGGATGAAAGGGTTTAACCTGCTCGGCCGTTTGAGTAACTGGGCGACCGGGGCATGGGAAAACGATGACCCTGGCCTGCAACTGTATGATCGAACACTGTTTTGGCTGGCCATTGGTCTGGCCGTGATCGGTTTTATTATGGTGACCTCGGCCTCGATGCCGGTTGGTCAACGTCTGGCCGATGATCCGTTTTTGTTTGCTAAACGCCATCTGTTGTATCTGGCGCTGGCCTTCGGGTTGGCGTTGGTTACCCTGCGCATACCGATGAGTATGTGGCAGCAGTTGGGCGTACCGTTATTGCTGTTGTCGATTGCCATGCTGATTGTGGTACTCGGGGTCGGCAGCTCGGTTAACGGTGCATCGCGCTGGTTGGCTTTGGGGCCTATCCGTATTCAGCCGGCCGAGCTGACCAAGCTCTCTTTGTTCTGTTACCTGTCCGGTTATCTGGTGCGTAAAGGGGATGAAGTACGAGGCAACATGCTGGGCTTTTTAAAGCCGATGGGCGTGATGTTGCTGCTGGCGATGTTGCTGTTACTGCAACCAGACTTGGGCACCGTGGTGGTGCTATTTGTGACCACCCTTGGCATGTTGTTTTTGGCCGGTGCGCCACTTTGGCAGTTTATTGGCCTGATTGTGACCGGCATCATGGCGGTTGTGGTGCTGATTTTGGCTGAGCCATACCGGATCCGCCGAGTCACCTCCTTTTTAGACCCATGGCAAGATCCCTACGGCAGTGGCTATCAGCTCAGTCAATCGCTAATGGCCTTTGGCCGTGGGGATCTCTGGGGACAAGGGCTGGGTAACTCGATTCAAAAATTGGAATACTTGCCCGAAGCTCATACAGACTTTGTTTTTTCGATTATCGGCGAAGAACTCGGTTATGTCGGTGTGGTTCTGATCCTGTTAATGGTATTCTTGCTCGCTTTCCGTGCGCTGGCCATCGGTCGGCGTGCGCTGGAGTCTGAATTACGTTTTTCGGGATTTCTGGCTTGCGCCATCGGGATCTGGTTCAGCTTTCAGGCACTGGTTAACGTCGGGGCTGCCGCTGGTATGCTGCCGACCAAAGGGCTGACGCTGCCGCTGATCAGTTACGGTGGCTCCAGTCTGCTGATTATGTCCACAGCTGTGGTGATTTTATTGCGCATTGACCATGAAACCCGTCTGGCCAAGGCGCAGGCACATGTAAGAGGAAGCCGATGAAGGCGAAGCGTTTGCTGGTGATGGCTGGTGGTACCGGAGGACACGTGTTCCCGGGGCTGGCCGTAGCACATCAGCTGATGGAACAGGGCTGGCAGGTACGCTGGCTGGGCACGGCAGATCGCATGGAGGCGGATCTGGTGCCAAAACACGGCATTGAAATCGACTTTATTCAAATCTCCGGTTTACGCGGTAAAGGCTGGCGAGCGCAGCTGGGTGCGCCACTGCGCATTTGGCGCGCTATTCGTCAGGCGCGCCAGATTATGCGCGAGTATCAACCGGATGTGGTACTGGGCATGGGCGGGTATGTCTCCGGCCCGGGTGGTGTAGCCGCGTGGCTGCAAGGTATTCCGGTGGTATTGCATGAGCAAAACGCCATTGCGGGATTGACCAACCGCTGGTTATCGCGCATTGCCGCGAAGGTATTACAAGCTTTCCCCGGCGCGTTTGCCAATGCGCCAGTGGTGGGCAACCCAGTGCGCCAAGATGTGCTGGCGCTACCTGAGCCGGTACAGCGTATGGCCGAGCGTAGCGGTCCGCTGCGCGTATTAGTCGTGGGCGGCAGCCAAGGCGCGCGGATCTTAAACCGCACCTTGCCTGCTGTTGCGGCGGCGCTGGGGGAGCAAATCACCCTGTGGCATCAAGTTGGCAAAGGCGCGCTCGACGAGGTTGAGCAAGCTTACCGCGCAGCCGGCGCGACTGGACATAATATTACCGAATTTATCGATGACATGGCGGCCGCGTACAGTTGGGCCGACCTGGTGATTTGCCGCTCCGGTGCCTTGACCGTATCTGAACTGGCCGCCGCCGGTGTGCCGGCAATTTTTGTCCCGTTCCAGCATAAAGATCGTCAGCAATACCTGAATGGATTGACGCTGGAGAAGGCCGGTGCGGCGTACATTATTGAACAAGACCAGCTGACCGCTGAACGTCTGGAGGCGAAACTGTTGCTGTTGAACCGGCCACAGTTACTGGCGATGGCGCAGCATGCGCGCGCCGCGGCTATTCCGGATGCAACCGATCGGGTTGCGGCGGTCATTACATCGCTGGCAGATAAGAGAACATGATGAACTCTATACAGACTCAAAAACTGGCTAAATTGCGGACCATGGT
The DNA here is from genome assembly GCA_051645985.1 of Plesiomonas sp. Taxonomy (GTDB): domain Bacteria; phylum Pseudomonadota; class Gammaproteobacteria; order Enterobacterales; family CAMTGL01; genus Plesiomonas. The sequence goes on from JBOFCH010000308.1 coordinate 5,454, forward strand.
GCCGGAGATGCGCCGGGTTAGCCGTATTCACTTTGTCGGGATCGGCGGGGCCGGTATGGGCGGGATTGCTGAAGTCTTGGCCAACGAAGGTTATCAAATCAGTGGCTCCGATCTGGCTGCCAATGGCGTTACCGAGCGTCTGTGCGCTCTGGGCGCGCAGATTTTTTTCCAGCATGCGGCGCAAAACGTGGCCGGTGCCAGCGTAGTGGTGGTCTCTACGGCTATCAAAGCCGATAACCCGGAAGTCATGGCCGCGCGTGAAGCACGCATTCCGGTGATCCGCCGTGCCGAGATGCTGGCCGAGCTGATGCGTTTTCGTCACGGGGTGGCAATTGCCGGCACGCACGGTAAAACCACCACCACAGCGCTGGTGTCCAGTATTTTTGCCGAAGCCGGTCGCGATCCGACTTTTGTGAACGGTGGTCTGGTGAAATCGACCGGTACCAATGCACGTCTGGGCGCTAGCCGTTATCTGATTGCGGAAGCGGATGAAAGCGATGCCTCGTTCTTGCATTTGCAGCCGATGGTCGCGGTGGTCACCAACATCGAAGCCGATCACATGGATACCTACAAAGGCAGCTTTGAGAACCTCAAGCAGACTTTTGTCGATTTCCTGCATAATTTGCCGTTTTACGGTTTGGCGGTGATGTGTATCGATGATCCTGTAGTACGTGAACTCCTACCACGAATTGGACGCCATGTGGTGACGTATGGCTTCAATGATGACGCGGATGTGCAAATTTGTGACTACCGTCAACAAGGAGCACAGGGACATTTTGTCATCTGTCGTAAGGGTTATACGCCGTTACAGGTTAAACTTAATATGCCGGGTCGTCATAATGCGCTGAACGCGGCGGCGGCAATTGCCGTGGCCAGTGAAGACGGCATTGAAGATCTGGCGATTGTTCGCGCACTTGAAAGTTTTCAGGGAACAGGCCGTCGTTTTGACTGTCTAGGTGAATTCCGGGTTGGTGATGGTGACGTGATGCTGGTGGATGACTATGGTCACCATCCCAGCGAAGTGGATGTCACCATCAAAGCCGCCCGAGCCGGTTGGGCCGAGCGCCGTTTGGTGATGATTTTCCAACCACACCGGTATACCCGCACCCGCGATCTGTACGAAGATTTTGCCAGTGTATTGTCACAGGTAGACGTACTGCTGATGCTGGATGTCTATGCTGCCGGAGAAAATCCGATCGAAGGGGCTGACAGCCGTGCATTATGTCGTACAATCCGCGCGCGGGGTCAGGTTGATCCGATTTTTGTACCGGAGCAGTCACAACTTCCAACCATTTTAAGTCAGGTACTCAAAGGTGGGGATCTGGTATTGGCTCAGGGAGCCGGGGATATTGGCAAAGTGGCCCGTCAGTTAGCGGCCATGCGGTTACAACCGCAACAAGTGCAAGAGGACAATCATGACTGAGAAAGTCGCTGTATTGCTGGGCGGAACCTCCGCGGAACGTGAAGTCTCCCTGAATTCAGGCGCTGCCGTTGTGGCAGGTCTGCGTGAAGCCGGCTTTGATGCTCATCCGATTGATACCAAAGAAATCAATGTAGCTGATTTACCAGCACAAGGGTTTAGCCGCGCGTTTATTGCCCTGCATGGCCGGGGTGGTGAAGATGGCACCATGCAAGGGATGCTGGAGCAAATTGGCCTGCCGTACACCGGGAGCGGTGTACTGGCCTCGGCACTGGCGATGGACAAGATGCGCACCAAGCTGATTTGGCAAGCGCTGGGTCTGCCACTGGCTGCGTATGAAACTGTCACATCTGGCCTGTTGGAGGATGCGCGTCTCACCGCTATAATCGCGCGCCTTGGGCTGCCGCTGATGGTGAAACCGTCACTGGAAGGCTCCAGTGTCGGCATGAGCAAAGTAAGCCATGCCGAAGAGCTGCGTCCGGCGCTGGAAAAGGCGTTTGAGCATGACAGTACCGTGCTGGTCGAACAGTGGCTAAGTGGCCCGGAGTATACCGTGGCGATTGTTGGCGATCAGGTATTGCCATCGATCCGGATTCAGGCTGCGGGCACGTTTTATGACTATCAGGCCAAATATCTGTCGGACGAAACCGGCTATTTTTGCCCCAGTGGTCTGAATGCCGAGCAAGAGCAACAGATTGCGGCGTTGGCAAAAACCGCGTATGACGCACTGGGTTGCCGTGGCTGGGGCCGGGTGGACGTGATGATGGATGGTCAGGGCGAATTTAAATTGCTGGAAGTGAATACCGCACCGGGCATGACCAGTCACAGTTTGGTGCCGATGGCCGCACGTCAGGCTGGGATGAGCTTTTCGCAATTAGTGGCTAAAATTATCGGACTGGCCGTCTGATATGGCGCAGGCTTCCATTATTTCGCGGACACCAGAGGCGGCGCAGCGGCGTCGCTCTTCGCAGCGAACCGTCGCCTCTTTTCTGGGCGGTTTGTTGTTCTTCCTGCTGGTAGCCGGGTATGGTGCGAAGGGATTGTGGTCAGCCATTGATTGGTTACAAGACAGCCAGCGGTTACCGTTGTCACGGCTGGTGATCACCGGGCAGCGTGAGTTTACGACTGACGATGATATTCGGCGCGCTATCTTATCCATGGGGCCGCTGGGCAGTGTGATGACGCAAGATGCGCGCAGTATCCAGCAGCAGTTAATGATGATGCCGTGGATTTCGCAGGTCTCAGTGCGCAAAGAGTGGCCGGACGTTTTACGCATTAATCTGGCGGAGTATGTACCGATTGCTCGATGGAATGATATGCAACTAGTTGATAATCAGGGCAAATCATTTAGCGCTCCGTTAGACCGTATGGCCAGCCGGAAATTGCCGCTGTTATACGGGCCGGAAGGCACGGAAAAAGAAGTGCTGGATGCGTGGCATAGCATGGAAAAGCTCATGCAAGATAACGGATTTCACCTTACAATGCTGGCATTGAGTCCGCGTCATTCCTGGCAAGCCGGGTTGGACGGTGATATCCGGCTGGAGCTAGGACGAGGCAACCGGATGGAGCGCCTTAAGCGGTTTATTGAGCTTTATCCTTTGTTGCAACAGCAAACGGATAAACGAATCAGTTATGTTGATTTGCGTTACGACACCGGTCTTGCGGTCGGTTGGGCACCATTACTGGTGCCGGCACCGGCGCAGGGCGGTAAAGCAAATCCGGTAACAACAAATCAAGCGAATACTAAGTCAGGTTAAAAAATGACCAAGGCGACGGACAGAAAACTGGTTGTTGGATTAGAGATCGGGACCTTTAAAGTCTCTGCCCTTGTGGGAGAGGTACTTCCTGATGGAATGCTGAATATTATCGGTGTAGGCAGCAGCACATCACGCGGTATGGATAAAGGCGGAGTAAACGACCTTGAGTCTGTCGTAAAGTCCGTACAACGTGCGGTTGATCAGGCAGAACTGATGGCGGATTGTCAGATATCTTCTGTCTATCTGGCCCTATCAGGAAAGCACATTAGCTGCCAGAATGAAATGGGGATCGTCCCGATTTCTGATGAAGAGGTTTCGCAGGAAGATGTGGATAATGTTATTCACACAGCGAAATCGGTAAAAACTAAGGAAGAGCACCGCATCCTGCATGTTATTCCCCAAGAGTTTGCCATAGATTATCAGGAAGGGATTAAAAACCCGGTCGGGCTTTCCGGTGTCCGGATGCAGGCCAAGGTACATCTGATCACCTGCCATAACGATATGGCGAAGAATATTGTCAAAGCCGTAGAGCGCTGTGGCCTGAAAGTCGACCAGCTGATTTTTGCCGGTTTGGCCTCAAGCTATGCGGTGTTGACCGAAGATGAGCGTGAGCTGGGTGTGTGCGTCGTCGATATCGGTGGTGGAACCATGGATATCGCGGTTTACACCGGTGGTGCGCTGCGGCATACCAAGGTGATCCCATATGCCGGAAATGTGGTGACCAGTGATATCGCGTATGCGTTTGGTACCCCACCGACCGATGCCGAAGCCATTAAAGTGCGTTATGGCTGTGCGCTGGGTTCGCTGGTTAGCCGTGAAGAAACGGTAGAAGTGCCGAGTGTCGGTGGTCGTCCACCACGTAGTTTGCAGCGGCAGACGCTGGCCGAAGTGATCGAGCCACGCTATTCCGAACTGCTGAATCTGGTGAACGACGAGCTGCAACAATTGCAAGAACAGCTCCGGCAACAAGGGGTGAAACACCACTTGGCGGCCGGTATTGTACTAACCGGTGGTGCTGCGCAGATGGAAGGGCTGGCTGAATGTGCAGAGCGTGTATTCCATACACAGGTCCGGATTGGACAGCCGTTAAACCTGACCGGTTTGACGGATTATGCACAAGCGCCTTACTACTCAACGGTAGTGGGTTTGCTGCACTACGGAAAAGAATCACAAATGAATGAGGACGCCGAGACTGAAAAACAACGCTCAGTCGGTGGCATGCTAAAGCGCCTCAATGGTTGGCTGAAACGGGAATTCTGATTTAGACCTGCTGCGGACAGGCACAAAACGGAGAGGGTTATGTTTGAACCAATGGCAATGATTAATGATGCGGTGATAAAGGTCATCGGCGTCGGTGGCGGCGGTGGTAACGCCGTCGAGCACATGGTGCGTGAAAATATCGAAGGTGTTGAGTTCTTTGCTGTCAACACGGACGCACAGGCCCTGCGTAAAACCGCAGTAGGCCAAACTATCCAGATTGGTGGCGGGATCACCAAAGGTCTGGGCGCTGGTGCTAACCCGGAAGTGGGTCGCGGCGCAGCGGAAGAAGACCGTGAAGCGTTGCGCAATGCACTGGAAGGCTCTGACATGGTCTTTATCGCG
>JBOFCH010000309.1:0-6436 GCA_051645985.1 Plesiomonas sp.
CTGGTGATCTTAAACTTTATCGCCAACTACATTATTCAGAATAATGCCGTTGATCAGGCGTTTATGGATAAGCATGTGAATATCCGTAAAGGGGCGACCGATATCGGTTATGGCCTGCGCCCAGATCATCCGTTAGAGAAAGCGGCTAAGAACGCCGGTAGCGGCGCAGCTGAGCCGATGAGCTTTGACGATTTCAAAGCCTTCGTATCTGAATACACGGTAGAAAAAACCAGCAAGATGACCGGCGTGCCGCAAGATCAGCTTATCGAGCTGGCGAAGCTGTATGCTGACCCGAACATCAAAGTCGTATCCTACTGGACCATGGGCTTTAACCAGCATACTCGTGGCGTGTGGGCAAATAACCTGTGCTACAACATCCACCTGCTGACCGGCAAGATCTCCAAGCCGGGTTGCGGCCCGTTCTCGTTGACAGGTCAGCCATCGGCGTGCGGTACGGCGCGTGAAGTGGGCACTTTTTCCCATCGTCTGCCAGCCGACATGGTGGTGACCAATGAAAAGCACCGTCAGATCGCTGAAAAGCAGTGGAACGTACCCGCTGGTACCATCCCAGAAAAAGTGGGTCTGCACGCCGTGGCGCAAGATCGCGCGCTGAAAGACGGCAAGCTGAATGCCTACTGGGTGATGTGTAACAACAACATGCAGGCTGGCCCGAACATCAATGCCGATCGGATGCCGGGCTGGCGTGATCCGCGCAACTTTATCGTGGTGTCCGATCCATATCCGACCGTCAGTGCGCTGTCGGCAGACCTGATCTTGCCAACCGCAATGTGGGTGGAGAAGGAAGGGGCTTACGGTAACGCCGAACGTCGTACGCAGTTCTGGCACCAGCAGGTTAAAGCGCCGGGCGAGGCTAAATCTGACTTGTGGCAGCTGATGGAGTTCTCCAAGCGCTTTACGGTGGATGAAGTCTGGCCCGCCGATCTGTTAGCTAAGCAGCCGGAACTCAAGGGTAAGACCCTGTTCGACGTGCTGTATGCCAACGGCAAGGTCAACGCCTATCCACTGAGCGAGATCCCAGACGATCGCCTGAACGACGAAGCGCGCGCCTTTGGTTTCTATGTCCAAAAAGGGCTGTTTGAAGAGTATGCCTTCTTTGGTCGTGGTCACGGTCACGATTTAGCTCCGTTTGATACCTATCACCAAGTGCGCGGGATCCGCTGGCCGGTGGTCGACGGTAAAGAAACCTTGTGGCGCTACCGCGAAGGGTTCGATCCGTTCGTTAAAGCCGGTGAAGGGGTGCGTTTCTACGGTCATAAAGACGGTAAAGCGGTGATTTTTGCGCTGCCGTATGAGCCGGCGGCCGAAAGCCCAGATGAAGAGTATGACCTGTGGCTGTCCACTGGCCGCGTGTTGGAGCATTGGCATACCGGTTCGATGACCCGCCGTGTGCCGGAGCTGCACCGCGCCTTCCCTGAAGCGGTGACCTTTATCCATCCATTGGATGCCAAAGCGCGCGGCCTGCGCCGTGGCGACAAGGTGAAAGTGATCTCTCGTCGCGGTGAAGTGATTTCGATTGTGGAAACCCGTGGCCGTAACCGCGTGCCGCAGGGCTTGGTGTATATGCCGTTCTTTGATGCGGCCCAGCTGGTGAATAACCTGACGCTGGATGCGACCGATCCGCTGTCGAAAGAAACTGACTTTAAAAAGTGCGCGGTTAAGCTGGAAAAAGCTTAAGTCATTGCACTTTGCATAAGTTGCACTTTGCGTAAGTTGTACTTTGGGTAAATTTGCGTCAATCAGCGTCACACGTAACAGAGCAAGACGGAAGGAAGTACCGGATGTCAGAACCACGGGATAAAGGACCCGCACGGCGTCGGTTTTTACGCGACGCGGTGCGCAGCGCAGGTGGCTTGGCCGGATTGGCCTTGCTGCTGGGGCTGCAACAAAAGCAATCTCCGGCAAAAGATGGGCTGGCGCTGCGTCCGCCTGGCGCGTTGCCGGAGGGGCGCTTTGAGGCGGCCTGTATCCGTTGTGGGCAGTGCGTGCAGGCGTGCCCGTACGACACGCTGCATTTGGCGACGTTGTTGTCACCGTCATCAGCGGGGACGCCATACTTCACCGCGCGGCAAACGCCGTGCGAGATGTGTGATGACATCCCTTGTGTGGCGGCGTGCCCAAGCGGGGCTCTCGATCCTGAGCTGACCAATATCGACGATGCCCGTATGGGGCTGGCGGTGTTGCTGGATCATGAAAACTGCCTGAACTGGCAGGGCTTGCGTTGTGATGTGTGCTATCGCGTGTGTCCGGCCATTGATAAGGCCATCACGCTGGAGCTGCATCAGAACACGCGCACCGGCAAACACGCCAAGTTCTTGCCGACCGTGAACAGTGATTACTGCACCGGTTGTGGTAAGTGCGAACAGGCGTGCGTACTGGAAGAGTCGGCCATCAAGGTGCTGCCGTTATCGCTGGCGCGCGGTGAGCTGGGCCATCATTACCGGTTGGGGTGGAAAGAGAAGGAGAAAGCCGGTCACGCGCTGATCCCTTCACAGCCACAATTGCCGGTGCGCACCCCGCAAGGAGGTGAGTGATGGCCAATCCCGTTGCGAAAGCCGGTTGCGATGCGCGGCAACGTCATGGTTGGTTGCAAGCCCATCGCTGGTTGTTACTGCGTCGCGCCTGTCAGCTGACGGTGCTGCTGATGTTTTTGAGCGGCCCGTGGTGGGGGATTTGGCTGCTGCGCGGTAACTACAGCGGCAGTGTGCTGCTCGATACCGTACCGATGACCGATCCGCTGGTGCTGTTGGAAAGTCTGGCTGCGGGCCACTGGCCGCTGCTGACCACATGGTTAGGGGCGGGCGTGGTACTGCTGCTGTATGGCCTGTTGGTGCGACGCGGCTTTTGTGCGTGGGTCTGTCCACTGAACCCAGTGACGGACTTGGCTGCTTGGCTGCGTCGGCGCTTGAATCTGCGTCAATCGGCGGTGCTGTCACGCAATCTGCGCTATGGGCTGTTGCTGATGATTTTGGTCGGTAGCGCCGTCAGCGGCACCTTGCTGTGGGAATGGCTCAATCCGGTGGCTTTGCTGGGGCGCAGTTTGTTGTTTGGTGCGTTTAGCGGCTTGTGGCTGATCTTGGCGATTTTCGTTTTTGATCTGCTGGTGACCGAGCACGGCTGGTGTGGGCATTTGTGTCCACTGGGTGCGCTGTATGGCGTCGTGGGCAAACCGGCGCTGATCCGCGTAAGTGCGGTGAAACGCGAGCAGTGCACTCGCTGTATGGATTGCCTACACGTGTGTCCAGAGCCACAGGTCTTACGTGGACCGCTGTTTGATAAAACGCATACGCCGCAGGTCACTAGCCAAGAGTGCATGACTTGTGGGCGCTGTATGGATGTATGTGCGGAGCACGTACTGGAATTTAAAACACGATTTCATCGTTCGGGAGATAAAGAATGAAGAGTCATCCCCTGAAAACGCGGTTCTCCCTGAGAGCGCTACTCGGTCTGGTTGCCGTGGCGGCTTCGCTGGCTGTGAATGTGAGTATGGCTAATGTGGATCTGACCCAATCGCCGGAAGTCTCCGGCACGGCTGAAGGTCAGGTGCGTATGCCAAAACAACAAGAGCGTATGGCGCTGAATTATGTCAACCAGCCGCCATTGATCCCGCACAGTGTCGATGGTTATCAGATCTCAAAGAACACCAATCGCTGCTTGCAGTGCCACGGTGTCGAGAACTACCGCGCCACCGGAGCGATGCGTATCAGCCCGACGCACTTTATTGATGCCAGCGGCAAAATGTTGGGGCAGGTGGCACCAAACCGTTATTTCTGCTTGCAGTGTCACGTACCGCAAACCGACGCTGCGCCAATCATCGATAACTCGTTCAAGCCATCCGGCGGATTCGGCCAGTAAGTTAAGGAGCCGTTATGACTCAACAACATCAAGCGCCAGAAGGCAAAAATCCGGGACGGCTGTGCCGGCTGTGGCAGTGGTGGCGTCGGCCAAGCCGTTTGGCGCTCGGCACGCTGCTGATCATCGGTTTTATCGCTGGGGTCTTATTTTGGGGCGGGTTTAATACCGGCATGGAAATGGCGAATACCGAGAGTTTTTGTATTAGCTGCCATGAGATGAAAAACAACGTGTATGAGGAGTATATGGAAACTATCCATTACTCCAACCGCAGTGGCGTGCGTGCTACGTGCCCAGATTGCCATGTGCCGCACGAGTTTGTGCCTAAAATAGTGCGGAAGATCAAAGCCAGTAAAGAACTGTATGCCAAAGCGTTGGGTTTGATCGATACGCCGCAAAAGTTTGAGGCGCACCGGTTACAGATGGCGCAAAACGAATGGGCGCGGATGAAGGCGAACAACTCGCAAGAGTGCCGAAATTGCCACAACTTCGATAGCATGGATTTGTCGGTACAAAAAACGGTAGCCTCGAAAATGCACGCTCAAGCGATGGATGCGGGTAAAACCTGTATCGATTGCCACAAGGGGATTGCGCACAAGTTACCGGATATGAGTGGCGTGCCGAGCGGCTTTTAATTTCATTCGTTTCTATATGCTTTGATGCTTTGAGATTTCTGTAAGCATAAAAACCGGTGCGGTGAATCGCACCGGCTTTTTTATATTAGTGACTTGTTCCGTGGGTTGCTGCTATACCCTTCCTACTTGAAGTTGCAGCGGTGTTGGCTACGCTCGTTCACTCCAATCACATAATTTGCACATAGTTTGCCTATGCTCACGGGGATTCACTCACTTGCCGCCTACCTGCAACTCCAAGTCGTTTGGGTATATATCGAGCACGGGTAATAAAATTGACCAATAACTCGACAAACGAACAAGAAAAGCCATTAATTGACTGAAAATAAAGCAATTGAATCGCACGGTGCTTTACAAGCCTCAGCGAGATGATTATAGTACGCCACACAAATACGGAAGAGTGGCCGAGTGGTTGAAGGCACCGGTCTTGAAAACCGGCGACGCGAAAGCGTTCTAGAGTTCGAATCTCTACTCTTCCGCCAAATTCAAACAAACCCGCGCATGTCGCGGGTTTGTTGTTTTTAGCCTCTGGCAAAACCTAATTGCTGAGCTAGGCATGGCGTTACTACGTATCGCGAGATGAGCCAGACCAAGAACACCCAAAAAGAAAAACAGCGCCGAACGGCGCTGTTTTTTTATCTTCTATTTATCCCTTAACTTTTTTATTTCTGCGAGTTCTCGCCTGAGGTTGACGGCTTAGCCCTTGTAGATTTTTGGGTTAAATACATCGCGCAGCCAGTCGCCCAGTAAGTTAATCACCAGCACCAGCAGTACCAAGCACACGCCGGGGAAGGCGGTGATCCACCATGAGCCGGAGAAGATGTAGTTAAAGCCAACGCTGATCAGCGAGCCGAGCGACGGTTGGTCAACCGGCATCCCCAAGCCCAAGAACGACAGCGCCGCTTCACTCATGATGGCATTGGCCACCTGTACGGTAGAAATCACCAGAATCGGTGACAAGCAGTTCGGCAGAATGTGGCGAAACATGATGCGCGGCGCGCGAAAGCCCATTACCTTGGCTGCTTCCACATACTCTTTTTTCTTCTCTGCCAATACCGAGGCCCGCACGGTACGCGCGTACTGCGGCCATTCGGCCACTCCGATAATCACCACCAGCATCACAATGGCGTATTTGGAGAAAAACTCGGAGCCAAAGGTGGCCTGAAAAATGGCTGAAATAATGATGGCTACCATCATGGTCGAGAATGACAGCTGCACATCGGCAAAGCGCATCAGCAAATTATCCAGACGGCCCCCGGAATAGCCGGCCAGCAGGCCAATCACCACACCGAGCGTCATTTGTAATGCCACAGCAAAAATACCGATGGTCAGTGAGATACGCGAGCCATACAAAATGGTGCTCCAGATATCACGACCTTGGTTATCAGTACCGAGCCAAAAACGTGGATCGCCACCGTCGAGCCATGATGGCGGCAGTTCAGCATCCATCAGATCAAAACTGGTTTGGTCATACACATTGTGTGGGGCAACCCAAGGCGCGAGTAGCGCGACTAGGACATACACTAAAAAGGTGACAAAACAGAACATCGCCACTTTGTCGCGCAAGAAGTAGTAGACGATGTCAGAGTTTTTAAAGCGCGCCCAGCGGCTGGTGGTTACGGACTGAGTCATACTTACCCCTTGGCGGTCAGGTTAACAGTTGGGTTGATGAAGCCGTATAGCAGGTCGACCAGCGTGTTGGTCACCACAAACAGCAGTCCGACAAAAATCACGTAGGCCGTAATCAACGGGGTATCCACGCGGTGGATCGCTTCCAAAAACAGGAAACCGGTTCCCGGCCACTGGAAAACACTTTCGGTCAAAATGGTGTAGGCCACCATGGTGCCTATCTGCACGCCGCCGACGGTGATCACCGGCAGCATGGTGTTTTTTAGCGCGTGGCGGTAATACACCTGATGATCATTGAGCCCTTT
>JBOFCH010000310.1:0-2540 GCA_051645985.1 Plesiomonas sp.
TGCAAAAATCCGCGCCAACCTTGAAAAAATGCTCGCTGGAGCTGGGCGGTAATGCGCCATTTATCGTGTTTGAGGATGCGGACATTGAGGCGGCGGTGGAAGGCGCAGTAGCAGCCAAATTCCGTAATGCCGGCCAGACTTGCGTTTGCGTGAACCGCTTTTTTGTTCACGATACGGTGTATGAGGCGTTTACTTCGCGTTTGGCCGAGGCGGTCAGTCGCTTGCAGGTGGGCAATGGTTTAGATCCACACACCGAGATTGGCCCGTTGATCAATGCCGATGCGGTGGCCAAAGTCAGTGCGCACGTGACCGATGCCCTGGCGCAAGGCGCGATACTGCGTTGCGGTGGACAGGTGCTGGGTGGCAACTTCTTCGCGCCAACCGTACTGAGCGAGATGCAAGACAGCATGCTGATTGCGCAAGAGGAGACGTTTGGGCCGATCGCCGCCTGTTTCCGTTTCCACCATGATGACGAAGTGATTGCCCGAGCGAATAACACCCTGAGTGGCTTGGCCGGTTATGCCTATACCCAGAATATGAAGCGGATCTGGCGCTTGGTTGACGAGCTGGAAGTGGGCATGCTGGGGATTAACCGCGGCATCATTTCCACGGAAGTGGCCCCCTTTGGTGGGGTGAAAGAGTCTGGACAGGGTCGTGAAGGTTCGAAATACGGTTTAGAGGATTATCTGGAAACCAAATACGTCCTGCTGGGAATGTGAGCGGGAAGCTAAGACTGTACAAAAGACGGGGAGCCTAGGCTCCCCGTTAGTGTTTTAGCGATGTGGCGGCCGCGCAGGCTTATGACTGCGCTTTACCTTCGGTAATGGAGGAATGAGTTACGCTGTCGGTTGGTTGATACTGACCGGAAACCGGCAGTTTTTCTTTTGATTCACTCTCTTTCCCTCCGAATAGACGACGCAGGCTGTTGGCGATATCCGCTTTCCAGCTGGCTTCATCTTTGTGGCCTTGGTTATCGGTCAGCACGGCTGCGCTGCCGGTTTGCTTAACCTGACCTTGTTCGCTGTGAATTTGCGCTGCGTGCAGGCGAGTTTCGCCGCCGGTTTGCAATGTCACATCATCGCGTGCGTCAATTTGGCTGCTTTGGGTAACTTCATGGCTACGCAGGGCGTGGCCTTCGCTGTCTAAGGTGCCATTTTTCAGGATGGATTGACCGAGGGTCGCGCTATTGCCTTTGTCATCCTTGGCATCGGTGTGGGTTGCCCCGGCGTTCAGTTTAGTGCTCAGATCCAGCACGCTATCTTCACGGCTATCGAGTTGCAGGTTGCCACCGCTGGTGATAGCGACTTGCTCGCCTTTCACGCGGCTATTTTGCACGCGGGTATCTTGTGCGCTGTCGAGGGTCACGTTAGCTGCTTGCACGCTGCTGTTGTGCTGGCGGGTTTCGCGGTGCACGTTGCCATCGAGTTTAACCGAGCCGCTGCCAGCCTTGACCACGTTGCTGACGGTGTTAGCTGCACTGGCAGTGCTAGGCGCTGCCCCGGCCACCGCATTATCAGCCGCTGGGGTTTGATTGCGGTTAGCATTGAGTGCCAGTTCGATATTGCCGCCCAGCGCATTTTGCTGCGACTGGCTGCCACTGATGCTGACGCTGCCTTGATCGCTACGCAGCGCCGCGTTGTGGCCCGCTTGCAAGTCTGTGCCCTGTACGCTGAGGTCTTGACCGCTGCGCAGATTCAAGTTGTTACCGGCGGCAATCTGGGTACTTTGTCCACTGTCTTGACTGTTACTGGCATAACCCAGATTGAGCGTTCCGCCGCCAGTGATCTCTGTAGGGACGGGTAATACCGTCCCTTTGCCATTGAGGCTGCCGCCAGCATGGTAGCTGTTACCTTGCGCGTGGGTTTCACCGCCTTGGATAGTCAGCTTCTGGCCCGCTTGCAGGTTAGTATCTTGTCCGGCGTTGATTGTGACGCCTTGCAGGGTAGCATCACCTTGGCTGGTGATATTCACGTTTTTCGCAGCCTGCAAAGTGCCTTGATGGCTGGTCTGGGTGGATTGGTTCTCACCTTGATGGTTGATGCCGACATCACCGCTTAAGCGCAGATCTTCGCCGGTGGTGGTGGCCGCGGTGACCGATAGATTGCCTGTGGTGTGGCTTTGGTGAGTCCGGGTTTCATCTTGTGCAGCGCGGTGTTCATAACTGCCGCTGTTGATCTCGATGTTACCGGCGGTGGCCTGATATTCGCTGCTTTGGTCGGTCAGTTTGCCTTGGGTATTCACCGCAATGTTACCGGCCTGAATGTGGGTTCCCTGCTGCGTGGTTTGCTCTTGGCTGTTAGCCTTGTGATCCACGTTAACTTGCAGCGTACCTTGCAGCTCCGGAATACCTTGTTTTGCCTCATTAAAGGATGTTTTACCTCCTTCGACATCGGCATGGATGATTTTTTTCACCGCTTTCACTGCCGGACGGGTAATAGCACTGTAATCGAACGCCGCTCCCAGATCGGTGGTGACGTTGGTTTGCGATGTGCTGCTCTGGCTATGATTTTCACTGGCCAGATGCGAGCTTTGCGCGGCAT
>JBOFCH010000311.1:0-18820 GCA_051645985.1 Plesiomonas sp.
GCTGATTATTATTGTTTCCGGCCTCTTTATCGGCATGGTGCTGGCGCTGCAAGGCTACATCATTCTGGTCGATTTTGGTGCCGAAACCAGTCTCGGCCAGATGGTGGCGTTATCCTTGTTCCGTGAGCTGGGGCCGGTGGTCACCGCCTTGCTATTTGCAGGCCGCGCTGGCTCGGCGTTGACGGCTGAAATCGGGTTAATGAAAGCGACCGAACAGCTCTCTAGCTTGGAGATGATGGCGGTCGATCCGCTGCGTCGGGTGATTGCACCGCGCTTTTGGGCCGGGGTGATCAGTATGCCTATTTTGTCGATGATTTTTGTTGCTGTCGGCATTTGGGGCGGCGGCATGGTGGGGGTCGATTGGAAAGGCATCGATCACGGTAGCTTCTGGGCGGTGATGCAGTCTTCTGTCAGCTGGTCGTATGATTTGCTTAACGGCCTGCTGAAAAGTGTGGTATTCGCCATCACCGTGACTTGGATTGCGCTTTTTAATGGCTATGATGCGGTGCCGACCTCGGAAGGGATTAGTCAGGCGACCACGCGTACCGTGGTGCATGCTTCGTTAGCCGTATTGGCATTAGATTTTGTGCTTACTGCACTGATGTTTGGGAATTGATCCACATGCAGCAGAATAAACGACAAGAAATAGGGGTAGGCATTTTTATGCTTATCGGTCTGGCCGCTCTGGTATTTTTAGCCCTGAAAGTGGCCGACATTAAAGCCTTGGGTAATGAGCCGACCTATCGTCTGACCGCAACATTCGATAATATCGGCAGCCTGAAAGTGCGCTCTCCGGTCAAAATTGGTGGCGTCGTTGTTGGGCGCGTGACCAATATTACTCTCGATCCAAAAACGTATTTCCCGAAAGTCGAACTGGCTATTTTGAGCCGTTATAACGAAATACCGGAAACCAGCTCGCTCTCTATTCGTACGGCTGGTTTGTTGGGCGAGCAGTATTTATCACTGATCCCCGGCTTTGTTGATACCGATACCTCCATGCTAAAAGATGGCGATAAGATTGAAGACACGAAGTCTGCCATGGTACTGGAAGATCTGATTGGTCAGTTCCTGTATAACAGCGGCAGCAACAGCTCAGGCTCCGGTAACGCTGCCGGTGCGCACAGCGAATAATGCAGCAAAGAGCAATGTAAGAGGAGAACTCTGATGTGGAAACGACTGGTAATGCTGGCGATGTTGGTCGCCACGCCTTGGGTTCAGGCACAGGCTGCTGATGCGACTAATCCGTACACCCTGATGAATCAGGTGGCTGACGAATTGTTTAGCAATTTAAAACAAGAACAACCGCAGATTAAGAGAAACCCCAATCTGCTCAAAGATATTGTCCGTAAAGATCTGATGCCGCATGTGCATGTGCGCTATGCCGGCTCGTTGGTGCTGGGCCGTTATTTCAAAGATGCTAGCGATGCACAGCGCACCGCCTATTTTGCTGCATTTGACCGTTATCTGGTGCAATCCTATGCGCAAGTGCTGACGCTGTACAGCAACCAGAAAGTGGAAATTGAAAAGGCCAAGCCGTTGGGTGACAGCAACATCATCTCTATCCGGGTGGATGTACTGGAGCCGGGCAAACCGGCTACCCGTTTAGACTTTAAATGGCGTAAAAACACCAAGACCGGTGAGTGGCAGGCCTATGACATGATTGCCGAAGGCGTCAGCATGATCACCACCAAACAAGGTGAGTGGGCCGGTATTCTGCGCACGGGTGGTATTGAGGCGCTGACTAAGCAACTGGATCAGGCAGCTGCAACGCCGATCACCCTGAAATAAAGGCAGTAAGATGGCAGAACGTCTTCTCTGGCGCAGCGAGTCTGCGCCACATTTTGCGCTGGAGGGTGAACTGGATCGGGAAACGCTGCTTTCTCTCTGGCCACAGCGTGAAAAACTGTTACCGGCGGGTGAGTCGGTACTCGACCTGAGCCGGTTGAGTCGGATAGACTCTGCCGGCCTTGCTTTTTTAATGACCCTGCTGGTGGATGCTGAACGTCGCGGTAGCCGGTGCCGTTTGGTACAGGTACCTCAGGCATTACAGACGCTGATTACCCTGTCCAACCTGACTGAGATCATGGCACCGTACATGCCATCCGGCACTAACTGAGAGCTTGCTATGGATACCAACGAGATTAAACAAGTATTGATGTCCGCCTTGGCGCTGGATGATGCCTATGTCACTGGCGATGGCAGCCATTTTCAAGTGATTGCGGTCAGTGCCCAGTTTGCCGATATGAGCCGGGTCAAAAAACAACAAACCGTCTATGCCCCCTTAATGGACTACATTGCGGATAACCGCATTCATGCGCTGTCGATTAAGGCATTAACCCCTGATGAGTGGCAGCGTGAGCGTAAATTTCTGCTGCCGAGCTAGCTGACTGAGAGCTGTCTGAATGGATAAATTTCGAGTAAAAGGGCCGACCCGCCTGAGCGGCGAGGTTAACATCTCCGGTGCCAAAAATGCGGCGCTGCCGATCTTGTTTGCGGCCTTGCTGGCCGAAGAGCCGGTAGAGATCCAAAACGTTCCCCACCTGCGAGACATCGATACCACCATGAAGCTGCTGCGTCAGCTGGGTGCGAAAGTGGAGCGTAATGGTTCGGTGCACGTTGATGCCAGTCAGGTGAACGAGTTTTGTGCGCCGTATGATCTGGTGAAAACCATGCGCGCCTCGATCTGGGCACTTGGCCCACTGGTGGCACGTTTTGGTCGTGGTCAGGTATCTTTACCGGGTGGCTGCGCGATTGGCGCACGTCCAGTCGATCTGCATATTGCTGGTTTGCAACAGCTGGGTGCCGAGATCCGTCTGGAAGAAGGGTACGTGAAGGCTTCGGTAAACGGTCGTCTGACCGGCGCCCACATCGTGATGGACAAAGTCAGCGTCGGTGCCACCGTGACCATCATGAGTGCAGCAACACTGGCAACCGGCACCACCGTGATTGAAAACGCCGCGCGTGAGCCAGAGATCGTCGATACGGCGGATTTCCTGAACATCTTGGGCGCGAAAATCACCGGCGCGGGTACTGACCGCATCACCATCGAAGGGGTTGAGCGTTTGGGCGGCGGGGTACACCGTGTGGTACCGGATCGCATTGAAACCGGTACCTTCTTGATTGCCGCTGCGATTTCTGGCGGTAAAGTGATCTGCCGTCATGCTAAGCCCGATACGCTGGATGCGGTACTGGCTAAGCTGCGCGAAGCCGGTGCCAAGATTGAAACCGGTGAAGACTGGATCAGCATCGATACCGAAGGCCGTCGCCTGAAAGCGGTCAATATCCGTACCGCACCGCATCCGGGTTTTCCGACCGATATGCAGGCGCAGTTCACCTTGCTGAACATGGTGGCAGAAGGGACTGGTGTGATCACCGAAACTATCTTCGAAAACCGTTTTATGCACGTCCCTGAGCTGATGCGCATGGGTGCACACGCCGAAATTGAAGGTAACACCGTGATTAGCCAAGGCGTCGAGACGTTAAGTCCTGCCCAAGTGATGGCGACCGATCTGCGTGCATCAGCCAGTTTAGTGCTGGCCGGCTGTATCGCTTCTGGGGTGACCGAAGTGGATCGGATTTATCATATCGACCGCGGCTATGAGCGCATCGAAGATAAATTGCGCGGTTTAGGTGCCAATATTGAGCGCGTGAAAGTCGAGGCGTAATGACTTCGATTGTGTAAATTGTGTACATGATCGCGCCAATAAAAAAGCCACCGCATGCGGTGGCTTTTTTTATACTGACTCTTTATGTCGCAGCCTTAGCGTGAACTTAATGAATCGGATACTCAGTGATGGTCACCGGCAGGATCATTTCCTTGCCCTCACGGATAATACTTACCGGCACTTCTGAACCCGGGCGGATCTCCGCCACCTGATCCATCACGCCCACTGCGCTGATGGCCGGCTTACCATCAATGGCGGTAACGATATCACGCACATGCAGCCCCGCTTTGGCGCCGGGGCCGTTTTCATCCAGCCCAGCAACCATGATGCCTTGAATACGCTCCATACTAAAACTCTGGGTCGCGGACGGCACGATTTCACGCCCTTGCACACCGATATAGCCGCGGATCACCCGGCCATCGCGGATCAGCTTATGCATGATCTTGGTCGCTAGCGCAACAGGAATGGCAAACCCAATGCCTTCTGCCGCTTCACCGGAGTTGCTCTTGTCGAGGCTTAAGGTGTTGATCCCGACCAACTCACCGAGGCTATTCACCAGCGCACCGCCAGAGTTACCGCGGTTAATCGAGGCATCGGTTTGCAAAAAGTTCTGCCGACCGAAGGTACTTAACCCGATCCGGCCGGTAGCACTGATGATCCCTTGGGTAATGGTTTGACCGAGGTTATAGGGGTTACCGATAGCCAGCACCACATCACCAATGCGCGCCGGACGCTCCGCATTGAGCGGGATCTGTGGCAAATTGGTGGCATCGATTTTCAGCACCGCTAAATCGGTCATAGTGTCGGAGCCGACCAGCATGGCTTCGTACACCCGCCCATCTTGCAAGGCCACGATTATCTGATCGGCACTGCTGATTACGTGCTGATTGGTCAGAATGTAACCGCGTGGATCCATGATAACTCCGGAGCCGAGGTTGCGGATCCCGAGGGTTTGATCCTGAGTGTTCTGTCCCATGCTGCGGTTATACACGTTCACCACCGCCGGTGCTGCCGCTCGTACCGCTGAATTAAAACTCACCGGCTCCGCGCCCATCGAAAGATGAGGAGATGGTAGCGAAATGGCACTTTTACGCAGCTCAGGATAGAGCCAGAGGATCAGTAGGGCAGCGAGTATACCCAGAACTATTGCTTTCAGCAGCTTTGCAACCATAGTGGCCGTGATGATGTTGTGTGAGATGAGAATAATTGTCAGGATACCACGAGGGTATCCTGACACGGGAGGAGATTAACGCAGCAGAATATACAAAGAGGCATCGCCACGCTGAATATTCATGGCTATCACCGGTGGCTTGCTGTCGAGGATCTTACGCAGCTCACCCAAGTTTTTGACTTGCTGGCGGTTGATACCAATGATGATGTCGCCATCTTGCAGGCCGATACGTGCCGCCGGTGAGCCTTTGGCCACCTTGGTGATCTGTACGCCATGGACTTCACCTTTGCTGTAGTTCAGCAGATCGGCGCCTTCCAGGCCCGGATACAGGTTAGACGCATTGGTCTGCTCCTGATCGTTTTGTGCCAGCGTCACATTGGTTTCCATGTTCTTACCGTCACGCATCAGGCCCAGCTTCACGGTTTTCCCAGCGCCCATGGTGGCGATTTTCGCTCGCATCTCAGCGAAGCTGGTGATCGGTTGACCATCCAACGAGACAATCACATCACCGGCTTTGATGCCAGCTTTAGCGGCGGCCGAGTTCGGTACGACCTCGCTGACGAACGCACCTTTTTGCGCACTCACGTCAAACGCTTGGGCCAGATCTGGGCTTAGCTCACCGCCTTTGATCCCCAGCATGCCACGGCGCACTCCGCCGTACTGGATGATCTGATCCACCAAGTTTTTCGCCATGGTACTCGGAATGGCAAAACCAATCCCGACGTTACCGCCACTCGGTGCCAAGATAGCGGTGTTAATCCCGATCAGCTCACCGTTTAAGTTCAGCAGCGCACCACCGGAGTTACCCTGGTTAATCGCGGCATCGGTCTGGATGAAGTTTTCAAAGTTTTCCAGATTCAAGCCAGTACGACCGAGCGCGGAAATAATTCCTGACGTCACGGTCTGACCCAGACCAAACGGGTTACCGACGGCCACAGCAAAATCACCGACCCGCAGATTATCCGAGTTGGCAATCTTAATCGCCGTTAAGTTTTTCGGATTTTCCACTTGCAACAGCGCAATATCGGATTGCTTATCAGTACCAATCAGCTTGGCTTTAAGTTCACGACCATCTTTCAGTTGAACGCTGATTTTATCCGCACCATTGATCACATGGTTGTTGGTGATGATGTAGCCTTTGGCCGCATCAATGATCACCCCAGAACCCAAACCACGGAACGGACGCTGGCTGGATTGCTCGGTCGGAAAATCCGGTCCGAAGAAGAATTTGAATTCTTCTGGCAGACGTTGGCGTTGTACTTGAGTCCCTTCCACTGAAATACCGACCACGGCCGGCAGTACTTTTTCCAGCATTGGCGCCAGACTGGGTACTGCTTGTCCATCAACGGTAGCCGGTAATGCGGCCAGTGCCGGCGCCGGACTCATGGATAAGCCTAAACTTAATGTTAATGCACTCAGTAACAGCACGGGTTTTTTCATACACTCACTCAATAAAACGAAAACAGGGAAAATAGAGTCAATCGCTAATATGACTGCCAGCGTCTCATTTAGTTCAATTAGTAACCTATGCTTTTTTTCCGTTCAACAGACCAGAATGTTCATCCGAATAATCCCGCGGCATACTGATTGGAGCCTGATCATTATCGGCTTCTGTCAGGCGATAACGGAACGGATTATCCTGCTTAGGCTGCTCGGGCAGCAGTTGATTGGAGGTTTTTGCCATATGCTGGTACAGCTTGCGGTAATCGTTAGCCATGTTATCCAGCAGCTCAGCACTGTGAGCAAAATGATCGGTCAGCTCCTGACGATACTGCTCCAGCTCATACTTATTTTTTTCCAATTCGGATTGCATTTTTTTCTGTTTACGCAGATCCGTTTGGGTCAGACGGGCCAGTACAAAGCCGGCAGCCAGGCCGAGGATAAAAATCAGCGCACTCATCCAAGTCATAATTACTCCTAGTGAAAACCGAGCTTAATCAGCAAGGTGGTAATGGTGTCACTATACCTGCTCTTCACCGCCGCGTGGTACTATAAGTGACATCTTTTAGTGTGACGGATAGCACGCTAAGGACTATAACCAAAATAAATCAGGAAGTGGTCAGACATATGGATGTGACTAAGCCCAGCGCTCTATTTCAACAGGAGCTCCACCGTCATCAGTATCAGGCTGACAGTGCGCAGTTACAGGCAATTGCTGCATTGGATCGGCTGTTCATGCAGCTACAACAGCGCCAGCATCACCCGGTACACCCCGAACGTATCTCTTGGCTTCGGCGCTGGTTACCGAGGCGCGGCCAGCGGTCAGCACCGGCGGCCAGCATGCTGCGCGGAGTCTATCTCTGGGGAGGGGTTGGCCGAGGCAAGACGTGGCTGATGGAGGTGTTTTATCAGGCGCTTCCCGGCGAGCGTAAACTGCGCCAGCATTTTCATCGTTTCATGTATGACCTGCACCATGCCTTGACGCTCAAAAAAGGCCAAGAAGATCCGCTGCACAAAATCGCCCTGACCTTGGCGGCACGCTATGACGTGATCTGTTTTGATGAATTTATGGTGACGGACATCACCGATGCCATGTTACTCGGGCGGCTGTTTACTTATCTGTTTGCCGAAGGCGTGGTTCTGGTGACCACCTCCAATGTCGCGCCAGATGATCTGTACCGTAACGGCTTGCAGCGCGCACGCTTCTTACCGGCCATCGCCCAGATCAAACAGCACTGCGAGGTGCTGAATGTGGATGCCGGGCTAGATTACCGGCTGCGAACTTTGCAACAGGCCCAAATATATCATTGGCCACTCAGTCATGCGGTGAGCGTGCAGATGCAGCGCTGTTTTCAACAGCTAACCGATCAACAGCTGACCGATGCGCTGCCAGCGCCTGAGACGTTACAAATTCATCACCGGCCGTTATCGGTGGTCGCGGCTCGCGCTGGTGTCGTGATGCTGGAGTTTACCGAGGCCTGTCAAAAAGCACGCAGTCCAGCCGATTATATTGAGTTGGCCCGACAGTTTCATACCGTGTTGTTGTTGAATGTGAGCCAGATGGACAGTGCCCATGAAGATAGCGCGCGACGTTTTTTAGCATTGGTGGATGAATTTTATGCGCATCGCGTAAAATTAATTATTTCGGCAGAAATTGCACAAAATCAGCTCTATCAGGGAAATTTATTAACTTTTGAGTACCAACGATGCTATTCCCGCTTGCAGGAGATGCAGAGCTTAGATTATCTTGCGCAGCCTCATGGGGTTTAACTGGCAAAGTGATGTAAAAAATAGTCGATTTTATCGGCGCTCTTCACTATAATCCTCCGACCCCACGTTACATTGGTAGTCCCCGCCAATACGGTGCTAGCAAACGCAACTCGAAGGGGTTGTTGTGCAGCATGTGAGCGTGAATCTTCATCATTCCCGACGTTGATTCACCGGGTGTAACTTTTTTATTGGGTAAGCTATTTCATGAAAACTTTTGTAGCTAAACCAGAAACCGTTAAGCGCGACTGGTATGTAGTAGACGCAAGCGGCAAGACTCTGGGTCGTCTGGCGACCGAGCTGGCTCGTCGTCTGCGCGGCAAGCACAAGGCGGAATTTACTCCGCACGTTGACACTGGTGATTACATCATCGTTCTGAACGCTGACAAAGTTGCCGTAACTGGTAAGAAGCGTTCTGATAAGATCTATTACCGTCACAGCGGTTATGTAGGTGGCATGAAGTCCGCTACCTTCGAAGAAATGATCGCCAAGCATCCAGAGCGCGTGATCGAAATCGCTGTTAAGGGCATGCTGCCAAAAGGTCCTCTGGGCCGTGCCATGTTCCGTAAGCTGAAAGTGTACGCTGGCGCTGAGCATAACCACGCAGCACAGCAACCACAAGTTCTGGACATCTAATACGGGATCAAGGCAATGGCAGAGAATCAATACTACGGCACTGGCCGTCGCAAAAGCTCTTCCGCACGCGTCTTTATCAAGCCGGGTAGCGGTAAAATCGTAATCAACCAGCGTAGTCTGGATCAGTACTTCGGCCGTCCAACTGCCCGCATGGTAGTTTGTCAGCCGCTGGAACTGGTTGAGATGAGCGAAAAGCTGGACCTGTACATCACCGTTGTTGGTGGTGGTATTTCTGGTCAAGCGGGCGCCATCCGTCACGGTATCACCCGTGCTCTGATGCAATACGACGAGACTCTTCGTCCTGTTCTGCGTGCAGCTGGCTTCGTAACTCGTGACGCTCGTCGCGTGGAACGTAAGAAAGTGGGTCTGCGCAAAGCACGTCGTCGTCCACAGTTCTCCAAGCGTTAATCCATACTGCTTCGGCAGTTACGATTATCCTCAAAAAGCCCGACTTCGGTCGGGCTTTTTTGTATCCGTAAATGTTGCAAAAAGGTTTTAATAACTTGTCAAAAAGTGTTGTTTTTCTTATTATCTGCCTGACTTTTGCAATTATGAGAAACTCATGCTAGCTGATTGTTAAAATCAGGCCGGCCGCGTTTCTTCATCAGGTAGCAGTGATACCGCAGGGATAGATAACAATAACCAAGCGGGAGCGATGGGAGATAGAGGGATGAACAATGCGCCTGTAAACAGCAGTCGCCGGCGTTTT
Organism: Plesiomonas sp.; assembly: GCA_051645985.1. Lineage (GTDB taxonomy): Bacteria > Pseudomonadota > Gammaproteobacteria > Enterobacterales > CAMTGL01 > Plesiomonas. The sequence goes on from JBOFCH010000311.1 coordinate 9,389, forward strand.
CTTACCGTGGCCACGGGCGTTGTCGGTGGTGTCGGTGCGGTTTTTGCGGCAGTCCCCTTCATCAAATCCTGGAATCCCAGTGCCAAGGCTAAAGCAGCTGGGGCACCGGTACAGGTCGATATCAGTAAACTGGAAGAAGGTCAGCTGATTCGGGTGGAATGGCGCGGTAAGCCGGTGTGGCTGGTACGTCGTCCGAAGGCCGTCTTGGCCGATCTGGCTGGCCATGATGGCAAGCTGCGTGATCCGGCTTCGGCCGAGCCACAACAACCCGCGTATGCACAAAATGCGTATCGGTCGGTGAAGCCGGACATTTTTGTCGCGGTCGGGATCTGTACGCATCTGGGGTGTTCACCCAGTTATGTACCGGATGGATTTGGGGTTCAGGTAGAAGGGGTGCAGTCCGGCTTTTTGTGTCCGTGTCATGGCTCAAAATTTGATATGGCTGGTCGGGTTTTTCAGGGCGTGCCCGCGCCGCTGAATCTGATGATCCCACCGTATAAGTTTGTGGATGACAACACGATCCTCATTGGCGTAGATGACAACGGAGTGGCTGCGTAAATGAATAAGTTACTCGATTGGATCAATGCCCGGATCCCGCTCACCGCCACCTATAACAAGCATGTGGGTGAATATCCGGCACCGAAGAACTTTAACTTCTGGTATTTCTTTGGTTCACTGGCGATGCTGGTACTGGTCAATCAGATAGTTACCGGGATCTGGCTGACCATGAACTACAACCCGTCGGCCGAAGGGGCGTTTGCCTCCATTGAATACATCATGCGAGATGTAGAATATGGGTGGCTACTACGCTACATGCACTCTACCGGTGCTTCGTTTTTCTTTATCGTGATCTATCTGCACATGTTTCGCGGCCTGATTTATGGCTCGTACCAAAAGCCACGCGAACTGCTGTGGATCTTTGGTATGTTGCTGTTTTTGGTGCTGATGGCGGAAGCCTTCATGGGTTATCTGTTGCCGTGGGGCCAGATGTCGTTCTGGGGCGCGCAGGTGATCATCTCACTGTTCGGCGCGATCCCCGGGATCGGGGATGCTTTAACGCTGTGGATCCGCGGTGATTACGTGATCTCAGGCGTGACCTTGAACCGCTTTTTTGCCCTGCACGTGATAGCGCTACCACTGGTGCTGGTGCTGCTGGTGTTCTTGCATATCGTGGCGCTGCATGAGGTTGGCTCGAATAACCCAGATGGTATTGAAATTAAGAAAAATAAGGATGCGAATGGTTGGCCGAAAGATGCAATTCCATTCCATCCGTATTACACCGTGAAAGATATCATGGGCGTGGCTGGCTTCTTGTTCTTCTTTTGCTACGTGATTTTCTTTAATCCAGAGATGGGGGGTTATTTCTTGGAGCCGCCTAACTTTGAAGCTGCGAATGGTCTGAAAACCCCGCCGCATATTGCACCGGTCTGGTATTTCACCCCGTTCTACGCCATCTTGCGCGCCATTCCCGATAAGCTGATGGGGGTTGCGATGATGGGCTTGTCGATTGCGGTGCTGTTTTTATTGCCGTGGATCGATCGCGGTAAGGTGAAATCGGTGCGGTATCGCAGTCTTTTTCACCGCCTGAATATCGGGTTGTTTGCGGTCAGCTTTATCGCTCTCGGCATTCTCGGTACGTTACCGGCAACACCGCTATATACCCTGTTATCGCAGATTTTTACCCTGTGTTATTTCATGTTCTTTGTCTTGCTGTTTTTCTACAGCAAAAATGAACGGACTAAACCGCTGCCAGAACGGGTGACTTTCAAATGAAAACATGGATTGTGATGTGTCTGGCCTTGTGGTGTGCGGCGCCGCTCTCGGCAGCGGAGACCAGCGTACCGTTAATGCGGGCCAATAATGATTTAACCGATAAAGCATCGCTACAAAATGGTGCGCGTCTGTTTATGAATTATTGTGCTGGATGTCATTCCACGAAGTTTCAACGTTACGAGCGAGTGGCGACTGATTTGGGGATCCCGCCGGATCTGATGAAACAAAATCTGATGTTTGATAATCAGGCCAAAATCGGCGATCTGATGACCAACGCGATGCCGGAGAAAAATGCTGCCGGCTGGTTTGGTGCGCCGCCACCGGATTTGACCTTGGAAGCCCGTTTACGCAGCCCCAATTGGATCTATACCTATCTACATGCGTTTTATGCCGATCCGAGCCGGCCATTTGGGGTAAACAATACCCTGTTCCCGAATGTAGGTATGCCACACGTACTGGAAGAGCTGCAAGGCACACCGGAAGCAGTGGTTGAGATGCATGAGGTGGGCGGTCAACCACACGCCGTGGTGATTGGCACTAAGATAGTACGCCAAGGCGAAATGAACGCCGAAGAGTATGATCAAGCGGTACGCGATATTACCAATTTCTTGGAATATTCTGGCGAGCCAATGAAACAACAGCGTAAGCATATGGGCTACTGGGTGTTCGCATTTTTAGTGGTATTTTTTATTCTCGCCTACCTGCTGAAAAAGGAATACTGGCGCGACGTACACTAATTATGCGAAACTGGTGCCTGTTTTTCGGTTTATCCGATCGGCATGGGGGCTTGAGCCCCCTTTTGCCGTTTGTGTATTTGAGTTAAGTGGAGGGTTGAATGGCTATCGCAGCTAACAAACGCTCGGTGATGACGCTATTTTCTGGTGCAACCGATATTTTCAGTCATCAAGTTCGCATTGTTCTGGCCGAGAAAGGCGTGAGCGTGGAAATTGAGCAGGTTGATGCCGAGCATCTGCCGGAAGACTTGCTGGATCTGAATCCGTACAACTCCGTACCGACACTGGTTGATCGTGAATTGGTGCTGTATAACGCACGCATCATCATGGAATACCTGGACGAGCGCTTCCCGCATCCTCCACTGATGCCGGTTTATCCGGTGGCGCGTGGCCAGAGCCGTCAGATGATGTACCGCATCGAACAGGATTGGTATAGCCTGCTGGATAAGATTGAGCAGGGCACCCCGGCAGAAGCTGACGCGGCGCGTAAGCAACTGCGTGAAGAGCTGCTGGCGATTGCGCCGGTCTTCTCTGAGTACCCGTATTTCATGAGTGAAGAGTTCAGCTTGGTGGACTGCTATCTGGCTCCGCTGTTGTGGCGTTTGCCGGTACTGGGCATCGATCTGATTGGGCCTGGCTCGAAAGAAATTAAAGGCTACATGACCCGGGTATTTGAGCGTGATGCGTTTTTGGCGGCATTGACCGAGTCTGAGCGTGAGATGCGTTTACACGGAAAGGTGTAACTGATGGAGCTAACCCAGATGAAACCTCGCCGGCCGTATCTGGTGCGGGCGTATTATGACTGGCTGCTGGACAATAATTTAACTCCGCATCTGGTGGTGGACGCGATGTTGCCGGGGGTTCAGGTGCCGATGGACTTTGTCCGTGATGGGCAAATCGTACTGAATATTGCTCCACGGGCGGTAGGCAATCTGGATCTGGGCAGTGATGCGGTTCGCTTTAATGCCCGTTTTGGCGGAATTCCACAGCAAGTTGAAGTGCCGATGGCAGCCGTACTGGCGTTGTATGCTCGTGAAAACGGGGCCGGGACGCTGTTTGAGCCAGAAGTGGCGTACGATCTTCCGGATGAGGATGAACTGGCGGCAACCACCGAAGAGACGTCCTCGGCGAATGCCGAGCCGAATCTGATGCTGGTGGAGGAGCTGGCCGGTGATGATAACGGGCCAGATGATGAGCCGCCACGTCCGCGTGGTCGTCCAACTCTACGTGTGGTGAAATAACCCGTGGTGAAATAACCACCCGTTCTGATGTATCACAGACGCATCAACGATGAATAAAAAAATGCAGCCAAATGGCTGCATTTTTTTATTGGCGGGATCATCCCGCCGGCGTTCAATCGTGATGCGTCGTGCGCGACTCAATTGACATAATCAAACACTTTGACCACGCGTCTCACACCACTGACGTTACGGGCAATATTGGTGGCCGCGTCGGCTTCGGCGCGGGTCAGTTTACCAATCAGGAAGACTTCGCCGTTTTCGGTGGTGACTTTCACATTGCTGGCTTTGACTTTATCGCTGCCCAGCAGTTGTGAACGCACTTTGGTGGTGATCCAGGTGTCGTTGGAGATGGTGCCAAAACTGATGGGCTTACCGACCCGGATCTCGTTATATACCGCGGTCACCCCTTGTACTCCGGCCGCAATTTGACCGGCGTGTTTGGCTAACTCGGCGGTGGGCGTTTCACCCACCAGCAGTACTCGACCTTCATAGGCGGTAGGCAGTACCCGAGCTTCTTTTTGCAGCTGGGCATCTTTGCTCAGGGCATCGCTGACGCGTAGCTCCAGAGTTTCATCGTCAATCTGACCGCCGACACTGCGTGGATCGGTAGCTACTTTGCCGGCCACGGCCGCGCCGCCGACAATAACGGCACCGACACAACCTTGCAAGGCAAAGGCCAGCAGTACAATGGTCAGTTTAGCGGTGATGCGCATGGAGGCTCTCCTTGAAATGGGCTGAAATTAATCGTCCTGATGGGGGAACAATGTCCGGTCAATCAGATCGCACAGGCAGTTTAGGGTCAGCATGTGCATCTCCTGAATACGGGATTGGCGGTGGGATGGAATGCGGATCTCCACATCCTGCTCACCGAGCAAACCGGCCAAAATACCGCCGTCATAGCCTGTCAGGGCGATGATGGTCATGTCACGAGTCACCGCTGCCTCTACCGCTTTGACAATGTCTTTGCTGTTTCCCTTGGTGGAAATGGCCAGCAGAATATCGCCGTTTTGGCCAAGGGCGCGCACTTGTTTGGAGTAAATCTCGGTTTGCAAGTCATCATTGCCAATGGCGGTCAGCATGATGCTATCGGCGGTCAGCGCCACGGCCGGCAAGCTAGGACGCTCGGTTTCATAGCGATTCACCAGACATGCGGTGAAGTGTTGGGCATTGGCCGCCGAGGCACCGTTGCCACAGCAGAGAATTTTATTGCCGTTTAACAGGCACTGCGCCATCACCAGTGCGGCGCGGGCAATCGCATCTGGCAGAGCTTCAGCCGCGGCTATTTGGGTTTGAATGCTTTCGGTAAAGCAGGCTTTTATTTGTTCTAACATAGTGTCTGTTACTGGTAGTGTAAGATGTTCTGATACCAGCTGATACGGGCATCCGGCCCATCAAATGCCACGATATCAAAGCGGCAATTGGCAGTATCAATACTTTGTCCGCGCTGGTGCAACCAGACGGCGGCACTGTGATACAAGCGGCGCTGTTTGGCCGGCGTGACGCTGTCTACGGCAGAGCCTAAGTGAGCATGACGGCGGTAGCGGACCTCCACGAAAACCCAATCATACCCATCAAGCATGATCAGATCCAATTCACCGCCACGCAGCGTGACGTTGGCGGCGATGAATTGCAGCCCTTGCTGTTCGAGAAACAGGCGCGCACGTTGTTCAAACTGCGCGCCTAAAGCCCGGCGGGAGAGGGTCACTGCGCCAGTGGGGCGGCTACGTTGGTGGCCGCTGCTGGCGTGCTGCTATCTAGCGGCACGTTGACCGGTAAGTCACCGGCCGGGGCACTGCTGGCGGCATTGGGATCGACGTTCATCGATACCGGTAGCAGGCCGCCGTTTTGATAGCGCAGCCAGTTTAGCTGGCGGTGTACGGTGCAGTTGTCGCTGGCACTGAGTAGACCGGTCTGTCCGCTAACCTGATAACCACTGATCTGACGCAGCTCGTTGAAGTGGCTAGCCAGCGCCCATGCATCCATCCCCATCGCGTACAGGCGTGACAGCGAGTAGTCCGGATTGCTCCAGATTTGGCTGACGCGCTGGGCAGCCGGTGAGTTTGGAATGGTCAGCATCGGAATATCGCTGAACTGCACCCCATCCATCTCCAGACGAAAATCAGGGCCGTTACCGGCTTGATTGCTGCGCGAGCTGGTGTACAGCGCAGGGCGCTGCTGACCGCTCATTAGCGAAGCATCGATAAACGGTTTGAGCAGCGACAGCTCATCCGGAGTGGTGACCAGATAGATGGCATCAATTGGGCCGCGGTTGGCATCGGCACTCAGTGATACACCGAGCACTTGGCGCAGGATGTCCGCTTTACCTTGGCTGCGCAGGCTCTGGTTGATGCTTTGGCGCAGAGTAACGGTATCTCCGAAGTACTGGACGGTTGGCTCGCTACCGCTCAGCTGTTGCCATTGACGGCGGAAGGCGTTAGCCACGCGCTGTCCGAACGGGTTACTCGGCACGAGGATCAGCGGAGTACGCTGGCCCTGATCCCAGATATGCTGCGCCGCATCGGCGGCTTCATCTTCCGGTGACAGGGCGTAGTAGCAGATGTTGTTATTCGCCGGTGGGGTTTCTGGCTGGTTCAGCGCCAGTACCGACATGTCGGCTGGCAGTTGCATTTTCAGCAGCTCATCGACGCGGTTTTTCAGCAGCGGGCCGACCAAGGTACGTACCCCTTCTTGCTGGGCTTGCTGGATGATGGCTGGCAGCGGTTTGCTGGCGGTGTCATACACCTGCACCCGAGTATTCGGGTTACGGCTGCTGTCATCCAGCATCCCAGCCATAAAGCCCTGACGGATAGCATCACCCAATGCCTGATTCTGACCGCTGACCGGCAGCAGCAGACCGATGGCATCCATCGTGGAGGCTGGCAGCGTCAGGTATTGATTGAGCTGGGTTGGTAAGGTCAGTGCCGCTGGATGTTTCGGGAAGCGGGCCTTCCAGTCGGCAATGCCGGCTTTGAGTTGTGGCAGGTTATAGCGGTTTTCCTGATACACCCGCGCTAAGTCCAGCCAGCCGAGCAAAATAGTCTCTTGTGGGCTGATCACCGCTTGCGCTAGCTCGCTGGCCGGCGCTTGACTGAGCACTTGCCACGTTTGGTCCAAATTGGCCTGCTTTTGTTCGGCGCTGGTGAGGTACTCAGAAAGTGCGATATGATCGCGCACTGACTCAATGATATTCCCTTTGGCGTCATCTACGGCGATACGCGTTTGGTAATAGCGCATCTTTTGCAGTGGTGTCAGCATGGCCACATTCAGCTCAGCCAAGTATTTGCTGGCGGCGGGCATGTTGTTTTTGGCCACGTCCAGCTCAGCGCGTAACAGCCGCATTTCATGGCGCTGTACATCGCTCAGCGGCTCTTGTACCGCGGTTAAGGTTTGTTCGGCTTGTGGCAGGTTCTTCTCTTTGAGCAGAGCTTGTACCGCCAGTAATTGCCATGTGGCCTTATCTTTGGCGCTGCTGGTGGCCGCTTGTTGCAGATAATAAGCCGACGAAGCCAGCTGTTCGATACCCGGCGTACTGCCGGAGCCAGATTGTTGTGGCGCTTGACAGGCTGCCAGAGCAAAGGCCATGAAAAGCGGTAAAATTACGCGTCTTGCATTGACGCCGGAGCATAAAGAGGGAAGCATGGGCATACCAGTCACGTTTCTTCCTAGAGACGGTTAATCTTAAATCGGCAATGAAGTCTATACAATGAAAGCTACCGAACAATCTTTCATCACCCCGGCAACTCTGTACATAGTTCCCACGCCAATTGGTAACTTAGAAGACATTACTCAACGGGCACTGAATGTGTTACAGCAGGTCGATCTTATTGCCGCTGAAGATACCCGTCATAGTGGATTATTGTTACAACATTTTGGCATACAAGCGCGTTTTTTTGCGCTGCATGATCATAATGAGCAACAAAAAGCCGATGTACTGGTGGAAAAACTGCGTCAGGGCCACAGTATTGCGCTGATTTCGGATGCGGGTACACCGCTTATTAGTGATCCGGGTTTCCATCTGGTACGCCGTTGCCGTGAAGCCGGGCTGAAAGTGGTGCCATTACCGGGGCCGTGTGCGGCAATTGCGGCATTGAGCGCCTCGGGGATTGCCTCCGATCGTTTTTGCTTTGAAGGCTTTTTGCCGGCGAAAACCAAAGGGCGTCAGGATACGCTACGTGCGGCGATTGAAGAGCCGCGTACCTTAATTTTCTACGAGTCGACTCACCGCCTGCTCGACAGTTTGCAGGATATGGTGACGGTACTGGGTGCTGAGCGCTATGTGGTGCTGGCCCGTGAACTGACCAAAACCTGGGAAACCATTCATGGCGCTCCGGTGGGGGAGTTGCTGGCGTGGGTACAAGAAGATGAGATGCGCCGCCGTGGCGAGATGGTGCTGATTGTGGAAGGTGCCAAGCCGGCTGAGGATGACGCGCTGTCGGCACTGGTAATCAAAACCTTGACCCTGCTGGCGCAGGAGTTGCCGCTGAAAAAAGCCGCTGCCCTGACTGCCGAGATCCATGGGGTGAAGAAAAATGCCCTGTACCGTTATGGGCTGGATTATCTGAGTGCGTGATTTCCATGTGTTCCCCCTATGATTATCATGTGATTTCAATGCGCTTTACACTGGCGCTGTGATCGCTTTCTCGTTATAATCCGCCTCGGAGTTGGCCAGACAGTCGCCGCTTCGTGGTCGTCCCTTCGGGGAGACACACGGGGGGGAGGAAAGTCCGGGCTCCATAGGGCAGGGTGCCAGGTAACGCCTGGGCGGCGCAAGCCGACGACTAGTGCAACAGAGAGCAAACCGCCGATGGCCTGTGATTCGCAAGAGTGGCAGGATCAGGTAAGGGTGAAAGGGTGCGGTAAGAGCGCACCGCGCGACTGGTAACAGTTCGTGGCACGGTAAACTCCACCCGGAGCAAGACCAAATAGGGGTTCATTGGTGCGGCCCGCATTGAACCCGGGTAGGTTGCTTGAGCCAGTGCGCGAGTGCTGGCCTAGAGGAATGACTGTCCACGACAGAACCCGGCTTACCGGCCGACTCCCGTAATCTTCGTTAAAAAGCCACGTCTTAGACGTGGCTTTTTTCCTTTTTGGACTGAGCCAGCCTCTTCTTATATTTATCTCGGATTCACTTGCATGGATAAGCATATGAATTTTCTGACTTCCCCGACAAATGGCGGCAAATCTGTGCTGCATCACGCTTGACAAGCTTTTTCCCCCCTCCGTAAACTTGCATTCGTGGGAATTTATGGGTTTTTGTGGTGAATTTTGGGTTGCAGGGGATATAAGACAACCATGTTTCGTGGTGCCCTGTCCTTAAGCCTCGACAGCAAAGGACGCTTGGCGATACCAACCCGCTACCGGGATCACTTACTGAATGAATGTCTGGGCCAGTTAATCTGTACCATCGACATCCATCAGCCCTGTCTGCTGCTTTATCCATTACCACAGTGGGAATTTATTGAGCAAAAACTGGCCGGCTTATCCAGCATGGTGCCGGAAGAGCGGCGTATTCAGCGTTTATTGCTGGGGCATGCGGCGGAGTGTGAGATGGACAGTGCGGGGCGGATTTTGTTGCCGGCCACACTGCGCAGCTATGCGGGCTTGCACAAAGAGCTGATGCTGGTCGGCCAACTTAATAAGTTTGAGATTTGGGATGCAGATGCTTGGCAGCAGCAAATCCAACT
>JBOFCH010000312.1:0-6110 GCA_051645985.1 Plesiomonas sp.
GCTAACTCTGCGCAATACTGATTGCGGTTAAGCGCCCTTATCTGTAACCAACTTACTGGCTAGCCTCTATGGCTGACTCGCTTGTCTTTCTATTCACCGCCGCTATTCACCTCTTTCCTGCGCACGCCTTGGCACACTCAGCAGTACAGTACGATGTTCTTCATTCTTAACCACGACAGCCGCCATTATCGCTACACAACGACGTGCTCAATCGACGTGCCACGCGCCTTCCACCGTTTTTTTCACACATTATTCCTGTTAATTCCTGTCACCTTTGGCCACCCACCTCGCTCACACTTCATCCAACTTGAGGCTGTTTTTATGCAGTTTTGTGAATAGCTTATTTTTAATTTTTTATAACCATAAAATTTTTATTCGCTTTCACATGATGCTGACAACCAGTAGCGCCGTAATATCATGAAAAACAACAACTATTTTGTTAACAAAAAACAAGACAAAACGACAACAACACGTCTCTTTTTTGGCTAATGAATAGGCAGGCACAACAAATTGCATAAACAAAGCTCGAAATAGACCGAAAAGTTCGGTAACCTTACGCTCTCTGCGCAGACCAGTTCATGCATTTTTTGCTGAATATAGCTCACGCTGACAAGCTGCCAGCGGGGTATAAATGTGTTCCAGTGCACGTTTCAGCAAACTTTAGTTTGCCCTCCAAGAGGGCAATTCGTAGTCTGGCTTGCGTTTGACTGATTAATTACAACTCTCAATGGAATGAACAAAAGGAAAAGTTACCAATGACAGAGGCTCCATCGGCTCTTAAAAAGGCCTTAAGAACACTGCCAATGGCAACCCTGATGCTTCTACTTTCGGCTTGTACCACAACGGCACATAAAGGGAACACTGATAAAAATGCAGGCACCCAGTTGTCACAGGTGCAGCAAGTGTCTCAGGCTGAGTTCGAAGAATTAGTCCGTAATGCCAATGTAAAAACCAAAATTTTGGATCAATACTCAGAATGGCGTGGCGTTCGTTATCGTTTAGGCGGTAATAGCAAAAAAGGCATCGATTGCTCGGCCTTTGTTCAACGCACATTCATCGAACAATTCGGTATTGAGCTGCCACGCTCCACCAGCGGCCAACAAACCACCGGCAAAGCCATCAACAAGAAGCTGTTGGAACCGGGCGACTTAGTTTTATTCCGCGCCGGCTCGACAGGGCGTCATGTTGGTATCTATATTGGTAACAATAAGTTCGTACATGCTTCCACCAGTTCAGGTGTGATGATCTCCAGCATGAACGATGGTTATTGGAAAAACCGTTACCGTCAGGCACGCCGTGTGATTTCCGTTAACGAAGCGACTTAATATTTCGTTCGCTCTTTTCGTTATAAAATCTTAGTGCACCCGTGCATGACAAGAAGCCTAACGAAAGGAGTGACCAATGGGTCTTCGGCAGGTATGTGTGGCAGTCCTAATGACTGCCGCACCGTTGTTTACGGCACAAGCGCAGATCAATGAAGGATATGCCTTCGCCGCAATAGGTACCCCAAAATACGCTGTCGAGTTCAGCTATTTCGATTACGTCAATCCAGCCGCGCCCAAAGGCGGCAACGTCACCCTACATGCCATCGGCACTTTCGATAACTTCAATGCCTATGCCCAACGGGGTGTACCGGCCAACGACAGTTCCACGCTGTACGATACGCTCTTCACCTCTTCTGCCGATGAAATTCAAAGCTACTATCCGCTGATTGCCGAATTGGCCCGTTACCCGGATGATTTCAGTTGGATGGAGGTCCGGATCAACCCCGACGCCCGATTCCAAGATGGAGAGCCTATTCGCGCCGATGATGTCGTGTTCTCTTTTAACAAGTTCATGCAGCAGGGTGTTCCCCAGTTCAAGACCTACTACCAGAATGTAAAAAGTGTCGAGGCTCTAAACCCGCTGACTGTGCGCTTTGAATTAAAAACGCCGGATCGTGCCTTGTTGCTAAGTCTGATAGGTGGGTTACAAATCCTGCCCAAGCACTTTTGGGAAAACCGCAATCTGGCTGAACCACTGCTCACCCCACCAGTCGGCAGTGGCCCGTATAAAATTAGCGATTACGCCATGGGGCAATACGTTGTCTACCAGCGAGTAGCCGATTACTGGGCCGCTAACCTGCCGGTCAACCGCGGACGCTATAACTTCGATACCCTCCGCTATGACTACTACCGCGATGATACGGTGGCACTGGAAGCCTTTAAAGCCGGTGAGTATGACTTTCGTCAGGAGTACGTTGCCAAATACTGGGCAACCCTTTATACCGGCCCAAATTTCAGTAAAGGCTATATCATTCGGGAAAATATCCCACACAGCATCCCACAGGGTATGCAGGCTCTGGTGTTCAATACGCAAAATCCATTGTTTAAACATCGTGATGTCCGTGAAGCACTCAATCTGGCCTTTGATTTTGAGTGGCTGAACAAGACCATGTTTTATAACCAGTACGTGCGCACACGCAGCTTCTTCCAAAATACCCCCTATGAAGCCACAGGGCTGCCTTCCGAGCAGGAGCTGATGATCTTGCTGCCATTTCGTCAGCAAGTTCCCAAAGAGATCTTTAGCGATGAATATCAGCCATCCAAAACCGATGGCTCCGGCAACAACCGTCCTAACCTGCGTAAAGCCATGCAACTGCTGGAACAAGCGGGCTGGGAAATTCGCGATCGCAAATTGGTCAATAAACAAACCGGACAACCATTTGTGTTTGAGCTGCTGACTTACAGCAGCAGTAATGAGCGTATTGCCGCGCCATTGAAACAAAACCTAGCCCGCCTCGGGATCACCATGAACATTCGGGTCGTCGATACATCACAATATATCAACCGTCTGCGTAGCCGTGATTTTGACATGATTGCCAGTGGCTACGCCGCCTCCCCGTTTCCCAGCCCAGATTTAAAACTGGCCTGGCACTCTAAATTTTTGGACTCCACCTATAACTTGGCTGGGGTGACCGATCATGTGATTGATACCCTGACCGAAGAGATTGATCGTGCTCAACGTGATCCAGAAAAGTTACTGGCTCTCGGTAAGGTGCTGGATCGCGTGCTGCAATGGAATATGTTCGTGATCCCGCAATGGCACCTGAGTAACTTCCGGGTGGCCTACTGGAACAAATTCGGTAAACCGGCTGTACGTCCGGCTTACGGACTCGGCTTTGACACCTGGTGGGTAGATATTAATAAAGCCGCCAAACTGCCCAAGGCCCGGCAATAACGAGTAACAAGGAATCTCCTATGGCGGCATACTTAATACGGCGACTGCTGTTAATCATCCCCACTCTGTGGGCGATCATTACCGTCAACTTTTTCATCGTACAGGTGGCACCGGGCGGGCCAGTCGATCAGGCCATTGCTGCCATTGAGCTACAACAAGATGCTGATGTACTGGGGCGCTTTAATGGTAAAGCGGGTTCTGAAGTTCAAATCAGCAAAACCGACACCTCTTACCGTGGCTCGCGCGGGCTAGATCCTGAGGTGATCGCCGAAATCAGAACACGATTTGGCTTTGATAAGCCGCTGCATGAACGCTACTTCGCCATGCTGTGGGACTATCTGCGCTTTGACTTTGGCAATAGCCTATTCAAAGGCGGCTCCGTGATTAGCTTGATCATTGACCGCATGCCCGTGTCCATCTCCATCGGCCTATGGAGTACCCTGATCATTTACCTGATCTCGATCCCACTTGGGATCCGCAAAGCGGTTTATCACGGCAGTCGTTTCGATATCTGGACCAGCAGTCTGGTGATCATCGGTAATGCCATCCCCGGATTCTTGTTTGCCATCTTGTTGATCGTATTATTCGCTGGCGGCAGTTATTTTGACTGGTTCCCCCTACGAGGCTTGGTGTCGCCCGATTTTGCCAGCCTGCCATGGTACGGCAAAATTACCGATTATTTCTGGCATCTGATATTGCCCATTACCGCCACGGTTATCGGTGGATTTGCCACCCTGACTATGCTCACCAAAAACTCCTTTTTGGATGAAATTCGCAAACAGTATGTTGTCACAGCCAGAGCCAAAGGGCTGACCGAATCCAAAGTGCTGTATCGGCACGTCTTTCGCAATGCCATGCTACTGATTATTGCCGGCTTTCCGGCTGCCTTTATCAGCATGTTCTTTACTGGCTCCATGCTGATAGAAGTCATGTTCTCGCTGGAAGGATTGGGGCTGCTCGGGTTTGAAGCCACCATGCAACGGGATTACCCGGTGATGTTCGGCACCTTGTATATCTTTACCTTACTGGGGTTACTGCTGGGCATTTTAAGCGATATCACCTACACCTTGGTCGATCCCCGTATTGATTTTGAGGCGCGCTGATGAAGTTTTTTACTCACCCCATCGCCAGACAGCGCTGGTTGCGTTTTCGGGCCAATAAACGTGGTTTCTGGTCACTGTGGTTCTTTCTAGGCTTATTTGTGCTCAGTCTCGGCGCAGAATTAATTGCCAATGACAAACCCCTGTTGGTGTATTACCAAAGTCACCTGTATAGCCCGGTACTCTTTAATTACACCGAAACCACCTTCGGCGGTGATTTTGAGACTGAGGCCGACTACCGTGATCGCTACATTGCCGACAAAATCGATCAACATGGCTGGATGCTGTGGCCTCCCATCCGTTTTAGTTACAACACCATCAACTACAACCTTGATGGCCCAGCGCCCTCTCCACCGTCGTCAGTCAACTGGCTCGGTACCGATGATAAAGGCCGTGATGTCCTCGCGCGGATCATCTATGGTTTTCGAATCTCAGTGCTGTTTGGCCTTGCCCTAACCTTTTTCTCCAGCTTGATTGGCATTGCTGCCGGTGCGCTGCAAGGCTATTACGGTGGCTATATCGATTTGCTCGGACAACGCTTTATCGAAGTTTGGTCTGGCATGCCAACGTTATTCTTGCTGATTATTCTCTCCAGTATTGTCGAACCCAATTTCTGGTGGCTACTCGGGATCACCGTTTTGTTTGGCTGGATGAGTCTGGTCGGCGTCATTCGCGCCGAGTTTTTGCGCGCGCGCAATTTTGACTACATCCGCTCCGCCCATGCCATGGGGATCCCAGATAGGCTCATCATGTGGCGGCATATTCTGCCCAACGCCATGGTGGCCACCCTCACCTTTTTGCCGTTTATTTTAAGCAGCTCGGTAACAACACTAACCTCCCTCGATTTTCTCGGATTTGGCCTGCCCGTGGGTGAACCGTCTCTCGGTGAACTGCTGGCGCAAGGGAAAGCCAACTTACAGGCACCGTGGCTGGGGATCTCTTCATTTGTGGTGCTATCCGTGCTGCTTTCGTTGCTGGTCTTTATCGGTGAAGGCCTGCGTGATGCTTACGATCCGCATAAGGCGTACTAAACCATGACGCACAACACAACAGACCATACGGTTCCCCATTCGCCCCTGATTGATATCCGTCACCTCAGTATTGCGGTACATCACGGAGAGCGCAGCACAACGTTGGTCAAGGATCTGTCCTTACAGATCATGCCGGGGGAAACGCTAGCGCTAGTCGGAGAAAGCGGCTCAGGTAAATCGGTCTCGGCGCTGTCCATTCTGGGGCTGCATCCAGAAACCATCCGCTATCCACAAGGGGAGATCTGCTATCAGGGGGAAAACTTACTCACCGCTTCCGCCAACCGTCTACGTGGCCTACGTGGTAATCGGATCAGCATGATTTTCCAAGAGCCGATGGTTTCGCTCAATCCGCTGCATACCGTGGTACGCCAGCTCAGTGAGTCTCTGAGCATTCATCAGGGCATCAGTTCTTCCTCCGCCCGTCAGCAGGTATTGGAATGGCTAGAGAAAGTGGGCCTACGTAATCCACAAACCAAGCTGGATGTTTTTCCCCATCAGCTTTCTGGTGGCGAACGGCAACGGGTCATGATTGCAATGGCTTTGCTTAACGCGCCAGATCTGCTAATTGCCGACGAGCCGACCACCGCACTGGACGTTTCCGTGCAAGCACAGATCCTCACCCTGCTGCAACAGCTGCAACAGGAGATGAATATGGCCATGCTGTTTATTACACACGATCTGGGCATTGTCCGTCGTCTGGCTGACCGAGTGGCTGTCATGCGCCAAGGAGAGTTGGTTGAATCCGCTCCAACCCACCAAC
>JBOFCH010000313.1:0-3950 GCA_051645985.1 Plesiomonas sp.
TCCGCGGCCACTGGTGATTGTGCATGGTGGTGGTTATTTGGTGGATGACTTGATGAAAAAGCTGGCCCTGCCCGTACACAAAAAACAAGGGCTGCGAGTCACCCCGCCAGATCAAATTGGCATTATCACCGGCGCACTGGCCGGTACCGCTAACAAAACGTTGCTGGCGTGGGCGGTGAAAAAACAGCTGCCGGCGGTGGGCCTGAGTCTGGCTGACGGTGGGATCACGCAAGTGACCCAGCTGGACGCCGAGCTAGGCTGTGTGGGCGATGCCAAACCCGGCTCACCGGCGCTGTTGCACCTGCTGCTAGGCGGCGGTTATTTACCGATCATCAGCTCAATTGGTATC
The DNA here is from genome assembly GCA_051645985.1 of Plesiomonas sp. Taxonomy (GTDB): domain Bacteria; phylum Pseudomonadota; class Gammaproteobacteria; order Enterobacterales; family CAMTGL01; genus Plesiomonas. Next base: position 350 of record JBOFCH010000313.1, read on the forward strand.
GATGCCGATGGGGAGCTGATGAACGTGAACGCCGATCAGGCTGCCACGGCCATCGCCGAGACCTTGCAGGCCGATCTGGTGATGCTGTCAGATGTCAGCGGCATTCTTGATGGCAAAGGGCAGCGTATCGCCCATCTGTCGGCCAAGAAAGCGCAGGACTTAATTACGCAGGGCATCATCACCGACGGCATGATTGTCAAAGTGCGTGCGGCACTGGAAGCGGCACACACACTGGGCCGCTCGGTGGATATTGCTAGCTGGCGCTATCCTGAGTTATTGCCCGCTTTGTTTGATGGTGAAGCCATCGGCACCCGTATCAGTGTTGAGTGATTAGCTCCGCCAATGATTAACCGTGCGGCGCTCCCTGATGCTAGCGGTGGCTGCGTTGCACGATGACGATTTTACCCAATTCAACGGAAGGAAATTCAGCATGAAAAAGAGCGGCATCAACAAGATTGTTTTGGCGTACTCCGGCGGTTTGGATACCTCGGCCATCATTCCGTGGCTCAAAGAGCACTATGATTGTGAGGTGATTGCGTTTGTGGCCGATGTCGGCCAAGAGCGTGAAGATCTGGTGGGCATTGAGGAAAAAGCGCTGAACTCTGGCGCGTCGGCTTGCTACATCAAAGATTTGCGTGAAGAGTTCATCAAAGAGTATGTCTATCCCACGCTGCAAACCGGCGCGTTGTATGAAGGCACCTACTTGCTGGGTACGTCCATGGCGCGGCCTATCATTGCGAAGGCGCAAGTAGAGCTGGCGCTGGAAATTGGTGCCGATGCGTTGTCACACGGTTGTACCGGTAAGGGTAACGATCAAGTGCGTTTTGAGACCACCTTCGCGGCGCTGGCACCACACCTGAAAGTGGTGGCCCCGTGGCGGGAGTGGGATCTGCGCTCACGGGAAGCGCTGCTCGATTATCTGGCCGAACGCAATATTCCAACCACCGCGTCACTGACTAAAATCTACAGCCGTGATGCGAATGCGTGGCATATCTCGACTGAAGGCGGCGTGCTGGAAAGCACGTGGAATCCGTCTAACGCCGATTGCTGGGTGTGGACTACCGATCCTGAGCAAGCGCCAGAAAAAGCCGAATATGTCACCGTGCAAGTCGAAAAAGGGGAAGTGGTGGCCGTGGATGGCAAAGCCATGAGCCCGTACCAGTGTCTGACCTATCTGAACAACAAAGGCGCGCCGCATGGCATCGGTCGGGTGGATATCGTGGAAAACCGGTTGGTTGGCATGAAGTCCCGTGGCTGCTATGAAACCCCGGGCGGCACCATCATGGTCGCTGCGCTGCGCGCTGTCGAACAACTGGTGCTGAACAAAGATAGCTTCAAGTGGCGTGAGCAACTGGGGCTGGAGATGTCGCACGTGGTGTATGACGGCCGTTGGTTTACCCCGCTGCGCAAATCGCTGGTTGCGGCCGCTAAAGTGCTGGCCGATGATGTGAACGGTGAAGTGGTGCTGAAGCTGTATAAAGGCACCTGTAGCGCCATCCAAAAACGCTCACCCAATAGCCTGTACTCCGAAGATTACGCCACCTTTGGTGCCGATCAAGTGTATGACCACAGTGATGCTGATGGTTTTATCCGTCTGTACTCGTTGTCTGCTCGCATCAAGGCGCTGAGCGGTCGTTAATTAAGTCTGGGGTGTTCGCCCGACTATCAGGTCGGGCGATGTATGCATCGAAAGAGAAAACACAAAAAGGAACCGACGATGACGCAGACCGGTGCATTATGGGGCGGACGTTTTAGTCAGGGCGCCGATCAGCGCTTTCAACAGTTTAACGATTCCCTGCGTTTTGATTATCGCTTGGCCGAGCAGGATATCGACGGCTCGCTGGCGTGGGCGCAGGCGTTAGTGTGGGTTGGGGTACTGACACCCAGTGAGCAGCAGCGTTTAGATAGCGCCCTGCGCACACTCAAAGCGCGGGTGCTGGCCGATCCACAGCAAATCTTGGCCTCTGGCGCGGAAGATATCCACAGCTGGGTGGAAGGGGAGCTGATTGCCGCGGTGGGCGATCTGGGCAAAAAACTGCACACTGGGCGCAGCCGTAACGATCAGGTCGCCACCGATCTTAAGTTGTGGTGCAAGCAGCAAACCACATTATTGCAACAGGCTGTGCGTCATCTGCAACAGGCGCTGGTGGCCACCGCCGAGCAGTATGCCCATACGGTGATGCCGGGTTATACCCACTTGCAGCGTGCTCAACCGGTGACGTTTGGCCATTGGTGTTTGGCGTATGTCGAGATGCTGGAGCGGGATCACAGCCGTTTGGGAGATGCCCTGCGGCGCATGGATGTCAGCCCACTGGGTTGTGGCGCGCTGGCCGGAACGGCTTATGCCATTGACCGGGAGCGTTTAGCTGCGCTGATGGGGTTTGCCAGTGCCACACGTAACAGCTTAGACACCGTCGCCGATCGCGATCATGTGGTGGAGCTGCTCTCGATCGCAGCACTGAGCATGGTGCATCTGTCGCGCTTTGCCGAAGATCTGATTTTCTTTAACAGCGGTGAAGCCGGTTTTGTCGAGTTGGCGGATAAAGTCACCTCTGGCTCTTCGCTGATGCCGCAAAAGAAAAACCCGGATGCCTTGGAATTGATCCGTGGCAAAACCGGTCGGGTATGCGGCGCGCTCAATGCTTTCTTGATGACCCTCAAAGGGTTGCCGCTGGCCTATAACAAGGACATGCAAGAAGACAAAGAAGGCCTGTTTGATGCTTTAGATACCTGGCTAAACTGCTTGGATATGGCGGCGTTGGTGCTGGATGACCTGAAAGTGCGTGCGGTGCGTACCGCCGAGGCGGCGCAGCAAGGCTATGCGAATGCGACCGAGTTGGCCGATTATTTGGTGGCCAAGGGCATTGTGTTTCGGGAAGCGCACCATATTGTCGGTGAAGTGGTGTTTGCAGCGATTGCCGCTGGCGTACCGCTGGAGGGTATGGCGTTGGTGCAGTTGCAGCGTTTTTGTCCGCTGATCGGTGCTGATGTCTATCCGGCGCTGTCGTTGGATGCGTGCTTGAATCAGCGTGTCGCCAAAGGCGGAGTTTCGGCGCCGCAAATTCAAGCCGCGCTGGGCGAAGCGCGCAGTCGTGTCTTTATGAGCGAGTAACGAAAACGATAAAAGCACCGTTGGTCAATCAGCAACACGCCGTCGCGCAAGGGATGGCGTGTTTTTTTATCGGCTTATCTGCCGTGGTTGGGTTTGCGGTTGCTCCGCGCCCACGCTGACTTAGTGATAGCCTTTATGATGCTTGATTTATTACGTCAGGCTTATAACGCCAGACTTATAACGCTAAAGCGAGCTGCGTGTCTGCGGGGATAAACTTAACGTGCAGCTTATTACTGCGTGGAAACTCACGTGCAATCACGGGTTTTAAGATAGTCCGCAGTTGTGAGAACTGGCAGCGAATTTTCTGATCCATAAAGCCAAACACTTCCAGACTGAAACAGTCGTCATTCAACTTCTCTAGCCAGTAACCGCGGTCTTTTTTAAAACTGAAAATCCCTAAGCGATCGCCTTGTTGAAATTTCTGGCAGCGTTGTAGGGAATAAATCAGTGCATGAGCCGCTGGGATCATGACGTACCCCCGAAATGAGC
>JBOFCH010000314.1:0-3625 GCA_051645985.1 Plesiomonas sp.
GAGGCAAACGCCCGGCAGCCAGAAAATGATCGATAAAATAACTGACCAACAGTGGCCCACCGACTTCCGCCGCCGAAGCCAGCCACAGCATCAAGGTCGCCAGAATAAAATCTCGGCGATACGGCTGCCCATAGCCCAACAGACGCTTCAACGTCGGCCATTGTTCAGCTCGATTTAACATACTTGCACGTCCTCATCATCCTGCTCCAGCGCCTGCTCTAGCTGCTGATAGCGGTACATCTCCTGATACCATCCTGACTGCTGACTCAGCGTTGCGTGGGTGCCACGCTGAATAACCTGACCTTGTTGCAAGACCACAATCTCATCGGCTTCCGCTAACGCCGACAACCGGTGCGCCGTTACCAGCAAGGTACGCCCCTGCCGCCACTGTCTGAGGTTATGCAAAATCTGGTGCTCGGTCTGACCGTCTACCGCCGAGAGCGCGTCATCCAGCACCAAAATTTCGGCCTCCAGCAATAACGCACGCGCTATCGCAATACGCTGTTTCTGACCACCAGACAGCATCACGCCACGCTCGCCAACCTGAGTATCATAACCTTGTGGCAAACGCTCGATATCCTCGGCCACACACGCCAGCTCCGCCACATAACGAATTTGTTCCATACTGGCCTGCGGGCGACCAAATGCAATGTTCTCGGCGATGGATGCGGAGAATAAAAACGGTGTCTGACTTACCACCGCTAGCCGCTCACGCCAAGCATGTAGCTTCAACTCCGCTAGCGGTAACTGGTGAAAATAGATCGTCCCTTGTTCGTCGGCTAAGGCAAACTGCCGCTGGATCAGTGCCAGCAACGTACTTTTACCCGCCCCCGTGGCTCCGCAGATCCCAATCATCTGTCCAGGGCTAACATGCAAACGGACATCCTGCAATGCGGCGCGCTGACCCTCAGGGTAAGCAAAACGGATCACGTTAATATCCAGCTCCCCCCGACCGGCCGGTAATTCGCGATGACCATCAGGCACATCCGGCTCTTCGGCCAACAAAGCCTGAATACGCACATACGCGGCGCTGCCACGCTCAACAATGTTGAACATCCAGGCCATTGCCAGCATTGGCCAGATCATCAACCCCAGATACATGATAAAACTGGTCAACTGACCGAGTGTCATGCTGCCGTGTACCACCATCCAGCTCCCACCACCAACGGCCAGCAAATTCGCCATCGCGATCGCCACATAGATAGTCGGATCAAACTTAGCATCCACCAATGCAACAGACATATTGCGCTGATTCGCATCCGCCGCCGCCGCCGCAAAATGCCCCTGCTGCCGCTTTTCCAAACCAAACGCTTTCACCATCCGGATACTGGTCAGGGTTTCTTGAACGGTATTATTAAGGCTGGAAAAGGCCGCCTGTGCATGGCGAAAACGGTGATGCAGCTGATCGCCATAGCCTTTGATGAACCATGCCATAATCGGCATTGGCAGCAACGCCAGCAACGTCAGTTGCCAGCTCAATTGGGTACTCATGATGAACAGTACCGCCAATCCCTGCACCATCGAGTCCACCAAGGTAAGCACGCCTTCACCGGCGGCGAAAACCACCCGATCAATATCGTTGGTCGACCGGGCCATGAGATCACCGGTGCGATGTCGCAAATAAAAGCGGCTATGTTGACGGCTGAGCTGCCGATAAATTGACTGACGTAACTCCACCGCCAACCGGTAGGACGCGCCAAACAATAAAATACGCCATACCACCCGCAAGCCGTATACCAGCGCGGCGCATCCCAGCAGCAGCGCAATCCAGCGCAGCAGGCCCTCCGCCGTCATATGCTGTGTATCGATACCATCGACAATCCGCCCGACAATCGTCGGCGGCAATAATTCGAGCAACGCGATAGAAACCAGCAGCCCGATGGCCCCGGCATAACGCTGCCACTGCTGACGAAAAAACCAGCTCAGTTGCCTGAACAATCCCACACGACATCCTTTATTTTTTTCACATCAGAAATCAATACGTTAATATATGTATTGTCGAGAGCCGAGCAGCATATAACAGCCACCATGAAATGATAACTATTTTCATTTAAAATCAGTGTGGCGGGTGAGCTGTTTGCTCAAGAATGCACCAACTCTCCGTCTCCGGCACACCCGGTTCCGGCCTTCCATTGTATGCAAAACAGAGTGGATCACACCATGAGCGCACCATCAAGTTGCTACCTCGCCATCGCCCTACAGGTTTCCTGCCACGAACAGGATTTTTCCTGTGAAATTGATAATGAAATCATTGAATTGATGGCAATGATAGTAACGCCGGAAGGCCAGCATAGCGCCTCTTTTCATGCGCTGATCCAACCTAAACTGGAGCCGGAGCTTAGCGATGAGTGTATACAGCACTCCGGCCTGAGTCAGCAGCAGATTGACGATGCCGACACCTTTCCGGATGTCATGCAGCAATTGATGCACTGGCTGGCAGATTATCCGGTCAGCGGTTGGCTGAGCTGGGGAAAAACTGATGCTGTGCTACTGAGTGCCGACTGCGCCCGCACCGATGCACCGTGGCCGCTACCTGATGAACTGCCCTATCTGGATGCGCGCCGCTGGGTGATGAGCCACAACGGACAAATGCCACAACCATCAGCGCCGCTTCTCATGCGCCTTGAGGCTCTGGCCACGCTGTTACCCGCCATGTTAGCGCACCAAAACCAGTAATCCCGTCCCACAAATAATAACGCCCGCAATCGTGAGAACGCGGGCATTATTATTTGTACAGGTATTCTGTGGCGCTAATCAGCAACGTCATCAACCAACATTAAGACGCTACGCGCACTTATTTGGCATCAAACGCCGCTTTATAGTGCTTACGACACACCGAAACATAGCTTTCATTGCCGCCAATTTGCACCTGCTCACCATCATGCATGGGGACTCCGTCCGCATTAAGACGCAGTACCATATTGGCTTTACGCCCACAGTGGCAGATGGTTTTCAGCTCAACCAGCTTATCTGCCCAGGCAAGCAGATATTGACTGCCGGTAAACAACTCGCCCTGAAAATCGGTGCGTAATCCGTAGCACAACACCGGAATATCGAGCCGATCCACGACATCCGTTAATTGCTCCACCTGCTCACGGCTGAGGAACTGGCATTCATCCATCAACACACAGTCTATGGGCTGTTTTTCATGTTCTTCGCGGATACAAGCCAACAAATCGGTCTGCGGGGAAAACAATAACGCATCGGCCGATAACCCGATACGCGAGCTGATTTTCCCTACGCCAAAACGGTTATCAATCTCGGCGGTGAAAATCAAGGTGCGCAGACCACGCTCCTGATAGTTATAAGATGACTGCAACAGCGAGGTCGATTTCCCCGCATTCATCGCTGAATAGTAAAAATAGAGCTGCGCCATGCGCGAAACTACTCCTGTTCCTGTGTAACGGTAACCGGTAACTAATCCGTCAAAACATTCGGTACGGCAGGGGCTTACTGTTCTGCGCCCCCCACCGCAATGTCATGACTGGCGTGCAATATGCAGGCAAACGCTGACAGCAGCGAAACCTACGAACAAAAAAGTGCAAACGAAGCAATACAGACACAAAAGTACAGACAAAAAAAGAGGCGGTTACACGCCTCTTAGTATCATACTGCTTTTATCGCC
>JBOFCH010000315.1:0-7599 GCA_051645985.1 Plesiomonas sp.
GCCGTTGGTTGGTTCTACGCAGTGACGTGCAATGCGTTTCAGGATCTGGTTTTCACTAATACATTCGCGGGCCGATTCCGCATCGGTTACCGCATAGCGCGCACCGCTGTGCAGCAGGCCGTGGTTACGCCCGGTGGCACCGGTGGCAATATCATCGCGTTCAAGCAGAACGCAGCGCAGGCCGCGCAGGGCACAGTCGCGGGCGACACCAGCACCGGTGGCGCCGCCGCCGATAATCGCGACATCAGTTTCGATTCGGGTTGCGCTATTCATAGGGTCAGGGTTCTCGCAGGTCAGCGGTTTGGCAACGAGGTCCGCCGGCGCGACTGCGGGTAATTAGAAGAGGAGGTCAGTCGCAAGCAGGCGTTCAGTTCATGCGCGGAGTATCGCAATTCCCCACACTAAAATGTTTGATATAGACCATAAATGAGCAAAAACGAAATTAAAATGGGCGCTAATTAATACTAAATTGTGATTTTAATCACCATTTGTCACATTCTAATACAGTGAGAAATTACGCAGATGCGCGGATGACAATGGTGCGCGCTAAGGGAGTTATGCTGTAACTGATTTATTTTAAACGAAAAATTAAAATGAAATATGACAAATTGTGTATTGACTCACACCATTGACGAGACATTGTCACTATTATTGCGCTCGTTTACGAACTGCCAATAGGGTTACCTTGTTCCTTTTACGGCATTTAACGCGTAATCGTTTTCGATTTCGCAAACCCATTACAACAAAACAACAGCCACAGACATATTGAGGATCCGAATATGTTGAGTATTTTCCGTCCTGCGGCGCATCGTGCCCGACTGCCAGATGCGCAGATCGACAGCACTTATAAGCGTCTGCGCTGGCAGATTTTTGCCGGTATTTTCTTCGGCTATGCCGGTTATTACTTGGTCCGTAAAAACTTCTCACTGGCGATGCCGTATCTGGTAGAGCAAGGATTCTCGCGCGGGGATCTGGGTTTTGCGATGTCCGGCGTGGCCATCGCCTATGGCCTGTCCAAGTTTTTGATGGGGGCGGTGTCTGACCGTTCCAACCCGCGGGTGTTCTTGACCGCTGGCCTGTTGATGTCCGCCGCGATTTTCTTCGTGATGGGCTTTATGCCATGGGCAACTTCCAGTATTGCCATCATGTTTGTCCTGCTGTTCCTTAACGGCTGGGTGCAAGGGATGGGGTGGCCGCCTTGTGGCCGTACGATGGTGCACTGGTGGTCACAGAAAGAGCGTGGTGGGATCGTCTCCATCTGGAACTGCGCCCACAACGTGGGCGGTGGCATGATTGGTCCACTGTTTATTCTGGGCATGGGCTGGTTCAATGACTGGCGCTCGGCGTTCTACGTACCGGCAGCAGCAGCAGTTGGGGTGGCGATTTTTGCTTTCCTGACCATGCGCGATACCCCGCAGTCTTGTGGTTTGCCGCCAGTGGAAGAGTACAAGGATGACTATCCAGAAGACTACAGCGCCAAAGATGAAGTGGAGCTGACGGCTAAAGAGATCTTCACCAAGTACATTCTGCCGAACAAACTATTGTGGTACATCGCATTCGCTAACGTATTCGTCTACCTGCTGCGCTATGGCGTACTGGACTGGGCACCAACGTACCTCAAAGAAGTGAAGCACTTCTCGGTAGATAAATCCTCGTGGGCATACTTCTTCTACGAGTGGGCCGGTATTCCGGGCACCTTGGTGTGCGGCTGGATGTCGGACAAAGTGTTCAAAGGTAACCGGGGCGCGACCGGTGTGTTCTTCATGGTACTGGTGGCGCTGGCGACAACCGTGTACTGGCTGAATCCAGCGGGTAACCCGATGGTTGATATGGCCTCTTTGGTGGCGATTGGCTTCTTGATTTACGGGCCGGTGATGTTGATTGGTCTGCATGCGTTGGAGCTGGCACCGAAGAAAGCCGCCGGTACGGCAGCCGGTTTTACCGGTCTGTTCGGTTACCTCGGTGGTTCCGTGGCGGCGAATGCCGTGGTGGGTTATACCGTTGACCACTTTGGCTGGGATGGTGGCTTTATGCTGCTGATTGGCTCTTGTGTGGCGGCAGTGATCCTGTTGGCACTGACCATGGTTCATCACAATAAAGCGCAAGAAGAGAAGGCGAAGGCTTAATTCGGATCTGCGCAGTGATATTGGCGACACCTCGGCGGATTGTAACAGCAATCCGCCGAATAAAAATAAAATTGTAATAAAAATAACATCTTACATCTTTACCTTACCCTACACTGATAAAACCAAAGAGCGATAATGATGAACAAGACTCTGCTTGCACTGATCACCAGTGCCGTATTGGTGGCACCGGTATTTGCCCAGACCGGGGAAAAGATTGTGGTTGCGCACCGTGGTGCCAGTGGCTATCTGCCAGAGCATACTCTGCCCGCTAAAGCGATGGCATATGCGATGGGCGCCGATTATCTGGAGCAAGATGTGGTGATGACCAAGGACAATCAGCTGATTGTGCTGCATGACCACTATTTGGATCGCGTTACCGACGTGGCCAAGAAATTCCCGGGTCGCGCCCGTGCCGATGGCCGTTACTACGCTATTGACTTTACCTTGCCAGAAATTCGCCAGCTGTCTTTTACCGAAGAGTTCGTGCTGGATAAAGATGGCAAGATGAGCCAGAAATTCCCGAATCGCTTCCCAATGTGGAAGAGTGATTTCCGAATTCATACACTGGCCGAAGAGATCGAGATGATCCAAGGCATGAACCACTCCACCGGTAAAAACGTGGGGATTTATGTCGAAACCAAAGCGCCGTGGTTCCATAAAACCGAAGGTAAAGATATCTCGGTTGCGGTATTGGAAACGTTGAAAAAATACGGTTACACCAAGAAAGATGACAAAGTCTTCCTGCAAAGCTTTGATGCCCCAGATCTACAGCGGGTACACGATGAGCTGTTGCCGAAAATGGGCATGGATATCAAGCTGGTACAGCTGATCACCCTGACCGATGATAAAGAAACGATGGTCATCAACAAAGATGGCTCCCTGACCAACTACAGCTATGACTGGATGTTTGAGCCGGGCGCGATGGCCAAAATTGCCAAGTATGCTGACGGTGTTGGCCCTTGGTATCCGATGGTGGTAGAAGACAGCTCTACTCCAGGTCACATCAAGACCACCATCATGGTAAAAGAGGCGCATGCCAATGGCCTGGTGGTACACCCGTACACCTTCCGGCAAGATGCGGGCAAGGTGCCTCCGTACGCCAAGAACCTGACCGATATGCTGGATATTTTCTACAACACCGCCGATGTCGATGGCGTTTTCACCGACTTCCCGGATGTGGCGGTTGAGTTCCTGCATAACCAGAAAGCCGCTGCCAAATAAGCGCGGCCAGTGAATCTGGCTCCCCCTCCAGATTCACTGTTCCACTGAAGAAGCCTCTGACATTGCTTCATGCAAAAAGCCGCTCATGGTGCCGTTGATGGTATTGGGCGGCTTTTTTATTTGTGCGCTACCGATGCCAGTGACTTACTGCGGCCACAATAAGCGGGTCAGGCTCATCCCGGCCACGGTCATCAGCAGTGAACCGCCCAAGTGCAGGGTGATCCCGCCTAGTACCCACAGGGTGTGGCCTTTTTGCAACGAGGTGATCATCTCGGCCGAAAAGCTGGAGAAGGTGGTGAGGCCCCCGAGAAAGCCGGTGATGATAAACAGGCGCAGGTGCGGCGACAGATGCGGCATGCGTAAAAAGACTTCCACCGCTACCCCGATCAAAAAGCCGCCCAACAAGTTGACCATCAGCGTGCCGGGAGGCAGATGGGGCAGCAGGGTATTGAGCTTACTGCTAATCCACCACCGTAATGACGCACCAAAGGCAGCGCCACCGCTGACCGCCAGCAAAGAACTAAAGAGGGATGTTTCAGACATACCGAAATCCTGAAGTCATACCGGCAACCCTGCCGGTGTTAATGCGGCCAACTAACATGCACTGACATGCGTCATGTACAACCATGAGTGTCTGCCGTAGCCGAGGCTCATGGGGTTAGCTAATCGCAAACCTATCCGGATTGCGGTTCAGGAAGGCATTCTCATCGCCGAACGCATTACCGATGCAGCGTACTGAAAAGAAGTGAGATACGCGCACGCCTGCCTTCCCGCCGCAGTCAGGAAAAAAGCAGGCATCATCAGACGGGAAACCCGACGGTTAAGGGAGGAATGCCATCTCCACGATGGCATTCAGTGTATACCGGGGCTGAGGTCAGAAACAAGTTCAGGCGAGAAACAGGCGGCGCAGCTAGTGGGCAACCGCTTCATCGGCATTGTCACCGATCACTTCTGCATCGGGCAGGGCGTCTTTCAGCCGTTGGTGGGCGTTTTGCATCACGCAGCCCTTGCCAACCATGCTCAGCATTTCTAAGTCATTCATGCCATCGCCAAAGGCGATGCAGTCTGCCAGCGTCATGCCTTTGAGCGGTAATACCTGCTCCAGCGCATGGCCTTTGGAGACGCCACCGGCCATCACTTCCAGACACTCGGGCAGTGAGAAGCTGACGTTCACGTTGTCACCGAAACGGGCGTTGATCGCCTCTTCCAGCGGTAACAGCGTTTCGTGAGTGCCGAGATAGAACACTTTGGCGATCCCGTCGCACTCAAGCAGCTGCATGTTGCTGATATGGCAGTGGAAACCGGTTTCGTCGTGGAACTTAGCTAGCCAGTCTACCTCACGGTCGATGTGCCACTCATCTTCGCGGTAGACGTTAGTGATGATCTCCGGATGATTGTGCGCCAGCGTCATCAGGTCGTGGGCAATGTCCGGTGCCAGATCGTGTTTGAACACCAGCTCTCCGGCGGTATTGTGTACCCGCGCACCGTTGGAGGTCACCATATAGGCATCAATCCCCAGATTTTCGCGGATCTTCGCCACATCTACGTGATGACGGCCGGTGGCGAAAATAAAGCGGATCCCTTGCTCGGTTAACATACGCAGGGTATCGGCGGTAAAAGGGGAGACCCGGTGATCCGGTGTCAGCAGGGTTCCGTCCAGATCGGAGGCTACAACTCGGTACATAAATCACACACTCTGATGGCAGAAAGGAGAAGGCACAGTATACCTGCTGCACGCAGACTGTCTGTTAATCTGACAAATTTCATCCGGTATGGTGATCTGCCTCACCAAAATACGGGGTCAGTGCTTAGCGTGAGTTTGTGCCTCGGGTGACCGTGGTTAACGACGAGGTGAAGTAGAGGAAGGTGGAGACTGGCTCGCGCCAGATAGCGCGAGCATGGAGTCTCGGTTTGCGGTTTTTTAGCCGGTATTCATTTATTCATTCGGTTATTCGCGCGTTTCAGTAGCGAGCGAAAAAAGCCAGAATTTGACTCAGGGCTTGGGTGCGCAGCGGATCTTGCTCAAACAGCAGCTCATGGCGTGCGCCGTTAATCACGTATGGCCGCTCGCCAATACAAGGGTGACCGGCTTGTTGCATCGCCGTACAAAACGTCTGATGCGCCTGATTATCCACGACCGAATCTTCACTGCCTTGCAGCAGTAGTAACGGGGTGGTCAGCTCTGGCGCGTGAGTGATGGCGTCTTCACCGGCCTGCATCCCTTCGCGGATCCAGTGCAAGGTTGGTCCGCCCAGTTGTACGTTAGGATTGGCAGCATACAGATCACGAAACCACTGATAACGTGGTTCACTGTGGGTCAGATCGTTGCCGGCAAACGGGGTGGCTTTGTACGGCCCAGTGCCCGGGGCATAACTTTCTGACCAAGGGCTAACCCATTCGGCCACGCCGGTAATGCCGCGGATCAACCAATGGGGCAGGGGGAGGGCGATCCTCAGCATTGGGGCGGAGAGCGCTGCGGCGGTAAAGTCCTGCGGGTAGATTTCCAGATAACCGGCAGACACCGCGCCTCCCATCGAGTGCGCCAGCAAGAAGGTCTCCTGATAGCCTTGTCCGGCGATCAGTGCCTGATAAATTTGCTTCATATCGCGCTGATAATCAGAAAAATCGGCCACATAGCCTTTGTGCCGATCCGCAAGCATGCGCCCGGATAGCCCTTGCCCTCGGTGATCAAACATCACCACATCATAGCCTTGTTGAAACAGATCGTAGGCCAGCTCTTGATACTTTAGGAAACTCTCCAGCCGTCCATTGACCACCATGATCACGCGTCGGTGCTGTGGGGAGTGAAAGCGGATAGTTTGCAATGGCAGGCCATCGGTACTGGTTAGGGTTTGTTGTACCCCTTGCTGCCAGAAGGGCGTCACCTGCTGCTGCATAAACTCGTGGTAGTTCGCTTCACGCGGTGCCGGAGAAAAAGTCGAGGATTCGGCGGTCGGAGCCGCGTGTAATACTGCGCTCATCATAAGAGATCCCAGATAAACTAAATGACGTTTCATGTGACCTGACTCCCTGCTCGGACTCTCTGATTGGATTTCCTGCTCGGATTCCTGAGTCAAACTTTTAGGGTCAAACTCTCGGGGTCGAACTCTTGGGTTAGCTCCCCGAGTCGGCTCCCTCGCTTGGAAAGTGTGATAATAGCAGAAGGTAGAGCCGGAAACTCGTCACCGGCATCGCCGCGTTTGCGCGTGGCGCGGTTGGCTGACCGCGCCCGGTCAGCGCTCGATACGCAGCGAGGACGACTCAAAGTCCGATTGTAGGGTCATGCTGGCCTGATTAGCGGTTTGCATCAGTTCGCGCAATGAAATGGTATCCGGCAGGCTAGCATCTTTCAGCCAGCCCGCGTTGCCGCGCAGGATAAACTGAATGCGCGGTGCATCCAGCAAACCACTGACTTCGCCGTTGGCATGCAGACTAATCTCATCAAAGGTACAGACCGCCGAAACCGTCTGACAGTGTACGATGCGAATACGGTTATCCAGCGCCGATTGCTCCATCGCATTGACCTGATACAGCTGATCTTCAATGACAATGGAGACTTGCTGGAATGGGTAGTGCTCTTGTTGCCAGACCCCCGGCTCGCCGCCGGATTCAAAGCTGGTGGCTTGCGGATCAAAGAAAATGGTGGCGTTGAAAGTGGCTCCGCGCGGATGGCTGAGGAACGGGGTGGCTAAGGTGCCTTTAAAGTCGAGGCTGGCGGCGCCTGCCGGGAGCAGCGCACTCAGACAATAAAGAACCAGAGCAGAAAAATAACGGCATCTGGTCATTGGCATGCGGTTCACTCTCACAGTCAGTAGGAACACAGTGAACACGGTATTGGCAGGATCGCCACGATTTCGCGGTACTAGTCTGCCTGTTGGCCGGTCACATCCGGTGTTACAGAGGGATATCATTGTGATTTTTCTATTGATTGTAACAAAGCCCCGCCGTCGAGACTGAACAAACGGCCTGTAACGTTATCTTGCTCTCAAATTGCAAATGTTAATAAATTGTTTTCAGGCTACGCGATGCGTTTCATCATCTTTTCCGTCTTTCTTCATTTTTTCGCGACATTGCTGCCGTGGGAAAGCTGGCTGGTATGTGGGATCGCAAGTTGCTCTCTATTGGCGGAGGTTGGTGAAGGTGAGTGAGTCAAATTAGCCCGTGCTATCAAACGGTAGCGCCAGCTTGGCGCGGGATAAGCGTTGCAGATCAGGTTACAAATCAGTCACACTAGCGTGAGCCGAACAGGTCG
>JBOFCH010000316.1:0-2317 GCA_051645985.1 Plesiomonas sp.
GCACGGCAGGAATAATATCTCCATATACCCGCTTGGCTTCTTCGGCAAACCATTGCAGGAAACTGGCGGCATAACGCACCTCACCGCGCGCTTCTTGCAGACATTTGCCCTGCTCTTCGCTCATCAGCACGGCCAATGCTTCGCTATTGTCCAACATCAGTTGATACCAGCGATACAAGATCTCACTACGCTTAGCCGCGGATACTTGCTTCCAAGCCGGTAATGCCTGCTCGGCCGCTTCCAGCGCCTTGGCTGCCTCTTTCGCGCCGGCAAACGCCACACGTGCACGAACTTCTTGGGTGGCAGGGTTAAACACTGGATAGGTGTTGTCGGCAGTAATCCACTGACCGCCGATGAAATGGGATTCTTTTATCAGGTTATTCATCACGTTATCGCCCCATTGCTCTTCTGGCTGAAAATAATAATTTGTATAATAAAAGATTAGGCGTTCGCAGAGATAGTGCGTTGAAGAGTTCTGTTGTAAGGGAAGATGAGTGCCGATGGAGTCGTCTGCTGCGATTGCCGCCTGTTACCCCACCACAACATGCCCTATATCGCACATTATCACGAATATTGTCATGGATAGTTTCATGAATATCGTCACGAACATCATCACAGTACATACACGCGCTATACCCTAGCAGGCCACCACATGTCTGGCTCTGATCGGTACCGCAGTCTCAGTTAAGGATAATCAGGATGTTGCCATCTTTCGTCGGTTACCGGTCACGTCGGTCACCTTGTGTGTTTCGTTTATCTCGCTCAGTACTTAGCACATGGCTCAGCATCATACTGGCCGTCGGCAGCGCGCCAGTGTGGAGCGCCGAGCCAACCGCTGCCACACCGCCCGCAGCAAATACGGCTCTCCCCGCCAGCCAGGAGATGAACTGGCCCGCCGGCACACCATTGACGATTGAGCTGGAAAAAGGCCGCTTGAGTGTGATAGGCCGCGATGACGATAAACCCACCGCCACCCTGACCATCAATACCTTGGAGCTAACGCGCCCAGAAAATGACCCAGTGCGCCAATTGTCAGAGCTGCCGCCAGTGGTGCAAGAGGTACGTATCCTGCCCGAAGGCAAAGGCCAGCGCGTGATTTTACCCGCCCCACCTTCGCTGGATCTGATGCAAGTCAGTGGCGTCCACGCTAACTTGGCAGTTCCTAAACACTTTACGGGGGTGCTGAATATCCGTGGCAAGCTGATGGATCTGGATCTGCACTCTTTCTCTGGTACCGTATCGGCCAGCACGTTGAGCGGCAAAACCACCGCCCGCGATTTGCACGGCATTATCCATCTGTACAATCAGCTCGGTAGCCTGCAAACCCACAATCTGAATGGCACCCTACGCTTGCAACAGGCCGTCGGCGATCTCACCGACACCGCCAGTCAAGGTAATGTGTCTTATAAGGTTATCCGTGGTCAGCTGACGGTGGATAGCCAAGCGAAAGAGATCAGCATCGAGCAAGTTGACGGCACACAAAAAATCCAAGCGACACAAGCCACCCGCTTGAGCGATAACCTACAAACCGGTCAGGCCACACTGCTGCTGCCTGCCAGCCTGCAACAGGGCAATATTCAGACCGTCAACGCCGCACTGTCGATACAAGTCGCGCCAGAATTTGCTGGTACGATACAGCTCAATGGCGGCGCGGGTGGCGACATCGTCAACCAGCTGACCACCGAACAAGCGCAGCCCATCCATCTGCCTTTACCGGACAAAGCCCTGACGCTGCAACGCGGCGCCGCCGATACCAAAATCACCGTCAGCACCATCAACAGCACGATCACGCTGCTACCGGCACAGGCACAGGCACAGGCACAGTGATATATCATCACGCGCACCGATTTTACGCATGTCCGTTTTTAAGACAGGGAAAAGAATGATGGATACCCGATTAGCGCGCCGTCGCCCGCGCGCTCATGCCAGTTTGCTGTTTGTCAGTGGGCTGCTTAGCTGCATAGCCCCGTGGTCGGCGCACGCAGCCCAAGACGGCGCGGTTGACGGCACAGTTAACGCCACGGCCAGCCACACAGCAACGAAATCAGAACCACCGTCGGTCGACAGCTTGCTGCAAAGCAAGCCGGTGCATGGGCCATTGACGCTACCCAATAGCGATGAACAAGCGACGCTGGGCTTTTATCAGCATGGCAATCAGGTCTACGCCCTGTTCAGCCGCCCCGATTATCAGGATGAAAGCCAGACCTATCACGATCTGATTGATAGCTTTACCGATGCGCACATCACCGCGGTATTTTTCCACGATCTCGATGGCGGCGAATACAATGAAGTGGTGGTGATGTACAAAGATAAGCAA
>JBOFCH010000317.1:0-4755 GCA_051645985.1 Plesiomonas sp.
AGCTGCGCCAGCACGGGATCCGGATTGCCATTGATGACTTTGGCACGGGGTATTCCAGTTTGTCACATCTGTACAAGCTCAGCTTTGATTGCCTGAAAGTCGATCGCATTTTTGTCAGTGGCCTACTCGATAGCCAAAACTCTGCCGCCGTGCTGAATTCAGTCATTCAGTTAGCCCATGGCTTTGATGTACCGATGGTTGCCGAGGGCGTAGAAAATCGCCAAGAGGCAGAATTACTGCGTAAAATGGGCGCACAAAAAGCGCAAGGCTACTATTTCAGTCGTCCGGTACCTCTGAAACAATGGGCTATCGATGACACGACAGGACAACACCGGCTATACATCCTGCCGAACAGCCAACCGCCGGCCTAAGAGTGAACAGGAATTACGATGAGTACAGATGCCGATTTCCAGCTGCATCCACAATTAGCTGCTGATACCACCTGTCTGGGACACTACCCTCTCAGTGAAGTGCTGCTTTGCCGTGAAGGGCAACTGCCGTGGATCATTCTGGTGCCACGCCAAAAGGCTATTCGTGAAATTTTTGAGCTAAGTGACGAGGATCAGATCCAGTTGCTGCGTGAATCCAGTGCCGTTTCACGGGTGATTAGCGCCCTCTATCAGCCAGATAAATTGAATATCGCCGCTATCGGCAATATGGTGCCACAACTGCATCTGCATCATGTCGGCCGTTTTAGCCATGACTCAGTCTGGCCTGCCCCTATCTGGGGTCGTCTGACCGCAAGCTGGCGTAGTGATGAACAGCAACGTGCGGAAACCATTAAACTGCAACAAGCGCTATTACAAACTACCGGTTTTGTAGCCGCCTAGGCCAGCCACGATACAAAAATACAGGCAAAAAAAACCGGCCAGATGGCCGGTTTTTATTCCACAATTATCACCGTCAAGGTCAGTGACGCACGACTAGAGCAATTTCCTGAGCATCCAGCCAGCGGTAATACACTTCCTGTGCTGCGCCACAGCACGAACCCGCACAGACTTGCTGCTCCTCTTTACTGACCCGCCCTTTACGCATCCATACTTGTAGCATGGCATCAATACCATCTTCACTGCTATTGAGTTGGCGAGCCAGATCCTTACGTGTCATCCGGCCATGTTGTTGTAAAAGATCGCGCAAGTCATGCAAAATCATGCCAGTTTCACCTGTTGAGACTGTAGACGGCTTCCTTTAATCCGCATCACAGCCACGGTAATCAGGAATATCCCTCCGGTAATTCCCATCCACATAGCACTTTGTGCCGGATGCTGCGCGAAGTGCATGACTTGGTAGAACCATGTCCCCACCACATAGGCCAACAGCATGGTCCAACCGGCTACAAACAAAGCCCAGTTACGACCCACTTCACGCACAAAGGCCCCCATCGCCGCCACACACGGGGTATACAGCAGCACAAACAGCAGATAGCTAAATGCAGCTGCCGGGCCAGCAAAGTTTTGTGACAGCTTATCAAAGGTAGAAGTGTTCACCTCCTGCGCTTCAGCGGCGGCGGCACGATCGGAGGTATCGCCAACACTGATATCCAGCGGATCCGCCAAGTTAATGCTCAACAAGTTTTCCGGAATGGTCAGCAGAGCCTCTTTAAAGGAGGCAAAGAAGTTGTACTCATCACCGCTGTCTGCTGGCTCACCGCTGTACAGGGCATTAAGTGTCCCCACCACGGCCTCTTTGGCGAAAATCCCGGTAATAATGCCCACCGTTGCCGGCCAGTTATCCTTCTCGATACCAATAGGTGCCAGCACCGGCGTGACATCTTTTGCTACCTGCGCCAGCACCGAGTTTTCCGTATTTTGGTTACCAAAAGAACCGTCAGTACCCAGTGAATTGAAGAAGCCCAGAGCAGCAACCACCAGAACAATCGTCTTACCCGCACCGAATACAAAGTTTTTCAGTTTTTGCCACGTTTTCAACCCGATATTACGCAGCGTTGGCCACTCATAATCCGGCATATCCATCACAAAGCTTTCACTGTTCCCCGGCAACAACGTCTTACGCAGCAGCAAGCCGGTAAAGATAGCGACCAAAATACCGATCAGGTACAAGGCGAAAACCACATTTTGAGCCGAAGACGGGAAAAACGCAGTGGCAAACAATGCATAAACCGGCAGACGCGCACCACAAGACATAAATGGCGTCATCATCACGGTCAGTAAGCGCTCACGCTCTTGTGTCATTGTCCGCGCGGCCATGATAGCCGGCACGTTACAACCAAAACCAATCACCAATGGCACGAACGACCGACCTGGCAGGCCGATTTTCTGCATCAACTTATCGAGGACAAACGCGGCGCGGGCCATGTAACCAGAGCCTTCCAAGATAGCCATGAACAGATACAAACAACCAATCACTGGAATAAAGGTAGCTACCGTCTGGATACCGGCACCAAAGCCATCCGCCAGCAACGTCACCAACCAAACAGGCAATACACCGTCCAGCACATGGTGAGTACCATCAACCAGTAGCGCCCCGACCGAAATATCAAAGAAATCGATGAACGAGCTGCCAATCTTGATGGAGAAAACGAACATCAAGTACATCACCAGCAAGAAAATCGGTAAGCCCAAATAGCGGTTAAGTACCACCTGATCGATACGCTCACTGGTTTTATGGCTGACAATCCCCACGTGTTTGCGGGTCTTTTGACACAACTGATGGATAAAACTGTAACGTACATCTGCAATCTGCAAATCGGTATCGACGTCTTGCTCCAGATGTCGCAAATGCTGCGCCACCAACAGCTGGTTTTCAGCCGCCAGACGACCTTCGACCAAACGGTCGTGCTCCACCAACCGCAAAGCCAGTGAGCGACTGCTTGCCAGCTCGTTCTGTGGGCAATAAGGCACTAACAGTTGCAGCGTATTTTCTACCGCCTGACCGTAATCCAGCTGTAATTTAGCCGGAGCCACACCATGAGCCAACATATCTCCCAGCTCACGACGGAATTGCATCACCTGCTGATGATTATGCGCTGACAGCGCAAACACCGGACACCCCAGCACCTGAGACAACAATGGCACATTGATCTGCTGACGATTACGCTCCAGCGCATCGGTTTTATTGATCACCACGATCACCGGACGACCCGTTTCCAACAACTGTAATGTCAGATACAGGCTACGCTCCAAGGCCGAAGCATCAACGATATTCAAAATCACATCCGCCGGCATCGACTCGACCACCAAGGTCGCCAGTTGTTCATCTTTACCGCTGTCGACGTTGTCGCCAGATAAAGAGTAAACCCCAGGCAAATCCGTGATCTGAAGTTGGTGCTCACCGACTTTACAGTGCCCGGTTTTTTTCTCAACCGTCACCCCACTCCAGTTCCCCACCTGCTGGCGGGCGCCGGTTAGCCCGTTAAATAATGATGTCTTACCGCTGTTCGGGTTACCGACGGTTAACAATGAAAAATTCATGCTAAAACCTCAACATCGATGCCTGCGGCAATGGTACGGCGCAGAGCGATATTGACTCCGCAGATCTCAATTTGTAACGGATCGCCCAATGGAGCAAAACGTACAACATGTATTTCACTGGAGGGCAGAACCCCCAGCACCATCAATTTTTTGCGTAACGGACGATCCAGACGCTGCATATTAACTACACGCGCCTTGTCACCCACATTTAACTCAGCCAACGTCGCCATTTCAAATCGCCCAAAAGAGTAAATAAGATATATTATCATTATCATTATTGTACGGGTTTCATAGCAAGCATTTTTTGCCAAAGATCAAACTTTCTCCGCTCCGCCGTATTCCATCCGCTTATCACCAAAACGTCCGTCGTGTTTGATTGTGCAAGATGTCTCGCATAAATTATCTAAAGGTAGCTGAAACGATAAAACCTATAGCAAAGATACTAAAATAATCGTTACAAAACTGGTATAAACGAATTAAGTCATAACAATGAGTTGCATAACGGATCATCTATCCATCCGTATAATCTACCTACGCTACGCATTGGTATTCATTTGCATAAGCACCGCTATTACATAAGAGCCGTTCACCAGAGACCAGCGCGCCAAATACATAAAACCAATTTGGCGCAAAGAGTAATACGGCGTTTATAGCCTCAACCGATTTCTCAGAGAGCGTGGTAATCACACCATGCTCCCGGCAGCAAGCGAAGGTGTCATTGGCACCCGTGGCACGCCATCTGGCCTGCCACGTCAATTTTTTTCCTTTTCTTATCGCCTATTTACACCTATTTTTACCGCAAACATGCCCAGCACCATGAGCAGCGCGAAAACTGGCAAGCCCCAGCCCTTGACGACATCACCTCTTGCCAGCCAGATAACGTACATGCCGACACTACACATAACTCATAACTCATAACTCATAACTCATAACTCATAACTATTCTGTGCATATTCCATGCATAAAAAAAGCCCGCTAATTCAGCGGGCTTTTTTTATGCATGGAATATCGCATGGCCATCTGGCCTTGCTAGTGGCGATATTAATCCAGTGTCAACTGTGGCAAGAACTCTTTGGTGCGCGCCAAGAACGAGCGACGCTCTTGACCTGCCAGTCCATCAGACATCGGTAATTTCACCTTCATCGGATCTACCGGACGTGAGTTCAACAAGAATTCATAGTGAATATGCGGGCCGGTAGAACGGCCGGTATTACCGGACAGTGCGACGCGGTCACCTTTCTTCACCTTCTGACCTTGTTTCACCAAAATCTTGCTCAGATGCAGGAAACGAGTTTGATACTGACGACCCAAACGGATCACCACG
>JBOFCH010000318.1:0-10312 GCA_051645985.1 Plesiomonas sp.
CCAGCTATGCCGAAGTGGTGCTGGCCCCGCTGATCACGGATGAGCTACATCCGGCGTTCAGTAACCTTTTCATGCAGACCGAAATTGTGGCCGGTTTGCAGACCTTGTTGTGCCACCGACGTCCACGCACCGCCAGTGAGCGTAATCCGTGGCTGTTTCATCAGCTCAACGTACAAGATGCGCCGAGTGAGGCGATCAGTTACGAAACTGACCGGATGAAATTTATCGGTCGCGGACGCAGTGTGGCTAATCCGCAGGCGTTGGCATTGGATCAGGCGTTGACTAACAGCAGTGGGGCAGTGTTGGATCCGATTATTGCTATTCGGCGCCGGATCACGCTGGCGCCACAATCTACGGCTATTGCCGATTTGTTGCTGGGGGTTGCGCCGGAGCGCGAGGCCTGCCTGCAATTGGCGCACAAATACCGAGATCCACATCTGGCCGATCGGGTACCGCATCTGGCGTGGACACACAGCCAAGTCTTCTTGCATCAACTCAATATCTCCGAACAAGAGTCGGCGCTGTTTAATCAGTTGGCTGGGCGAATTTTGTATCCAGATGCGCGTTTACGGGCCGAACCAGCCATCTTTCAGGCTAATCGGCGTGGACAGTCCGATCTTTGGCCAATGGCTATCTCAGGTGATCATCCGATCCTGTTAGTACGGGTGCAGAGCGTGGAGGGGGAAGCCTTAGTGCGGCAGTTATTACAAGCCCATGCCTACTTACGGCATAAGGGATTTGTTTTTGACTTAGTGATCGGTAACGAAGAGCATTCCGGTTATCGTCAAGAGCTGCAAACGTCACTGGGCAGCTTACTGAATGCAACCGGTGCCTCCGGCTATCTGGATCGGGCTGGTGGGGTATACCTGCGCGCAATACAGAAGCTGACTGCCGAAGAGCAAACCTTATTGCAGGCGGTTGCCGCCGTGATATTGGATGAGCGAGGCGGGGCGCTGGTCGATCAGTTGACTCTCGAACCGCTACGTACCATTGGCGCGGCAGCGCCGGCCTCGTCGTCGCGGGCCGTGCGTTCGCCGAGCGAGCCTGAGCCAGGCGTTACCTATCCTCAGCAAGATTTGCGCTTTTTTAATGGGTTAGGAGGGTTTAGCTCCGATGGTCGGGAATACATTTTACTGCTGGATAAGCAGCGTAAAACGCCGGTTCCGTGGTGCAACATTCTGGCGAACCCGCGTTTTGGCTCGGTGATCAGTGAAAGTGGGCAGGCGTATACCTGGTTTCAAAATGCCCATGAATATCGCCTGACCCCGTGGCACAACGATCCGGTGACTGATCGCAGCGGAGAAGCCCTGTATATCCGTGACGCTGAACAGGGTTGGCTCTGGTCTCCGACGCCCCAACCCTGTGCTGGCGACGGTGAATACCGGACGCGGCACGGCTTTGGTTACAGCGTATTTGATCACCAGCAAGCTGGCATTGAAAGTAGCCTGCGAGTCTTCGTGGATCGCGAACGACCCGTAAAATTCTTGCAATTGCGGTTGGTTAACCGCTCGGCGGCGCGTCGGCATCTACAAATCACCGGCTATGCTGAGTGGATTGCCGGCGATCTCAAACATAAAACGGCGCAGCATGTGGTGAGCTGGCAAGATCCGAACAGCCGCGCGCTGTTGGCGCGTAATACCTACTGTCAGTCCGGAGATCCGAGAACCCTGTTTTTCGATGTCAGTATGGCCGATCGTAGCGTATGTAATGACCGGCAACTCTTTTTAGGCCCACTCGGGCAGGAAAGTGCGCCACAGCTGTTGACGGCGGACAACGTGCTAGAGCGCTTGCCGGGGATGAGTGAGAGCTGCACTGATCCTTGCGCCGCGATGCAGGTGAATGTGCATCTGCTCAGCGGTGAGGCCCGCGAAATCGTCTTTGTGCTGGGCGCCGAAGAAAATGAGACGCGGGCGTTGGCGTTACTGCAACAACTGCGGGAAAACCTTGATGGAGGGATGACGGCTGCCGCCGATAGTGCGCTGGCGGCGGTACAGGCGTTCTGGCGTAGCACGTTAGGTGCGGTGCAGGTCAGCACGCCAGAGCCGGAGCTGGATTTATTGCTGAATGGCTGGCTGCTGTACCAGACCCTGACATGCCGGTTTGAGGCGCGTAGCGGCTATTATCAATCCGGCGGTGCATTCGGTTTTCGGGATCAGCTGCAAGACTGTATGGCGTTGGTGCATGCTGCACCGTCGTTGCTGCGCCAGCATCTATTAACTGCCGCCTCTCGCCAATTTATTCAAGGGGATGCGCAGCATTGGTGGCATCCCCCGCTGGGACAGGGGGTGCGAACCCGTTGCTCGGATGACTATTTGTGGCTGCCCTATGTGCTGTGCCATTACGTCAATAGCACCAGCGATCTGAGCATTTTGCGGGAGCCGGTTGCGTATCTGGAAGGGCGTGAACTGAACGACGGTGAAGAGTCATACTACGACGCTATGCATAGCGGTACACAGAGCGAAACGCTGTATCAGCATGCGGTTCGGGCGATCATGCATGGTTTGCGTTTTGGTGAGCATGGTTTGCCGTTGATGGGATCGGGTGACTGGAACGATGGCATGGATCAGGTTGGGATCCACGGCCGTGGTGAGAGTGTCTGGTTGGGCTTTTTCTTGTATGACGTGTTGATCCGTTTTGCCGCACTGGCAGAGCGTTGTGGCGATGATGCCATTGCCGGTATGTGCCTCCAGTATGCTGAGCCATTACAGCAGAGCCTAGAACAACATGGTTGGGATGGGCAATGGTACCGACGAGCCTATTTTGATAACGGCAGCATGCTGGGTGCCGCTGTTAACAGCGAGTGCCGAATTGATGCGATCGCCCAGAGTTGGTCGGTACTGTCCGGCGCAGGGGCATTGGAGCGCAGCCGTTTAGCGATGCATGCATTGAATCGCCATTTGGTGAAACGGCCGGAAAATATTATCCAGTTACTCGATCCGCCCTTTGATCGCGCGGAACCCAATCCGGGCTATATCCGTGGTTATGTTCCCGGTGTGCGTGAAAATGGCGGTCAGTATACCCACGCCGCCGTTTGGTCAGCGATGGCTTTCGCCGAGCTGGGTGATAAGGAGCGGGCTTGGGAGCTGACACGGATGCTTAACCCCCTGAATCACGGTAAAACCTTGGCTCAAGTGGCGCAGTACAAGGTGGAGCCATACGTGGCGGCGGCCGATATCTATGCGGTAGCACCACACACTGGGCGCGGGGGCTGGACGTGGTATACCGGCTCTGCTGGCTGGATGTATCGGTTGATGAGTGAATCCCTGTTGGGGATCAAACGCAGTGGCACTCGCTTGTTGATCAGCCCCTGCTTGCCAGAGGAGTGGGACCGCTTTCGGATCAGTTACCGTTATCACAGTGCCGAATATCGTATTGAAGTCGAGCAAGTCGATAACGGCAGTGAAACGGGGATGACCGTTGACGGCATCGACAGCCCGCAGGAGGGAATTCAGCTACAAGATGATGGCAAGACGCATCAGGTGAGCATTCGGATCCGCCGTGAACATGGGCAACCGGACAGTGACAAACGCGAGGATCGTCAGCGAGCCTGATGGCCTGCTTGCGCAAATAACCTGCTTGCGCAAATACATAGTGACTATATCTATATAGCGACATCTATATAGCGACGACATCGATAGAGACAAAGAGACATCGGCAAGGCGATACCGGCTGCCGATGTCTCTCCCATCCTGCCATTTCAACGCTGATCTGTTAGCATGCCGCTATCTTGTTAACGCAGCGAAAAAGAACATACGCGTGGAAACTCAACTGCAACAGGTGACTCGTCAGCTACGGCAAGCCGGTCACCGCCAACTGTGCTGTTTAAGTGGCAGCCCAGCGTGGACACAGGCACAAGCCCAGTTTTTTCAGCGCCAGTTACCCGGTGATTGGCTACAACTCGTCCCCGAGTTTGCGGCACACGAGCCGGATGGCGCATATCCATGTGCAGCGGCCACGCCGGTGGTTTCTTTTCGCGCCGCACGCACCTTATTGGGACAAGAGTTTACTCATGCCGTGGTCGATGCCCGTTGGGGGCTAGATGCCGAGGCGCTAGCAATTGTTGCCGGTACGCTGGCGGCAGGAAGCTGGCTATTACTACTATTGCCAGCGTGGACGCAGTGGCATCGGCAACCGGATCGTGACAGTCTACGCTGGTCAGAGCAACCGACCGCGATTGCGGTGCCGAATTTTGTTGCTCATTGTCAGCGAACCTTGTTGCAGGCTCCCGTGGTGTTGTGGCGTGAGGGGGAGGCATCGCCGGCGTGGCTGAATCAGCCCAGAACGCTTAGGCTTTCGGCGCAGCAAGATCAAGATAGAAAAACCCCTGAGAGTTGGTCGGCACCGGATGGGCAACCGACGGCCGATCAGCAGCGATTGTTGCAACAACTACTGCAAGCCGAGCCGGGCATTTATTGCCTGACCGCCGATCGCGGGCGAGGGAAATCAACGTTAGCGGGTATGCTGGCGGCTCGCTGGTCTGGTGGTAATCGGTGGGTAACGGCGCCAAAACGCGCGGCTTGTGACATCCTGCTACAGTGTAGTGGTGAGCAGGCTGAATTTATCGCCCCAGATGCCCTGCTGGCTCGTTGTCGGCAGGCGGCTTCTTGCCAGCCGTTGGCGGATTGGCTGATTGTCGATGAAGCGGCGGCGATCCCCGCGCCACAGCTGCGCGCCATGCTGCCTTATTTTCGCCATATCTTACTGCTGACGACGGTACAAGGTTACGAAGGCACCGGGCGCGGCTTTTTACTCAAATTTTGTGCAGAGTTGCAGGATTCTGGTGTGCCGTGGCATGCCTTAACGTTGAACGCGCCGATCCGCTGGGCCGCCGGTGATCCGCTGGAGCACACGATCGCAGCGTTATTGTTGCTGGATGCTGAACATGACTTGCCGTCGACTGCGTTGTCCGATACTCCCGAAAGCGACATCCTCTTACCGCCGCGTCAGTATCAGGCGGCGCACTTCGCTGACGATCCGGTACGCTTGTCGCGGTTTTATGGTCTGTTGACCGGCGCGCATTATCGCACTAGTCCGCTGGATTTACGGCGTCTGCTGGACGCGCCACAACAAACCTTTTGGCTGACAGAAACGTCAGATCAGCAGGTTCCGGCGGCCGCTTGGCTGGTGCCGGAAGGCGGCTTAAACCGTGAATTGATGCAGGCTATTTGGCGCGGCGAGCGACGTCCACGCGGTAATTTGCTGGTGCAATCGTTAGCGGCTCATGCGGGCGTGCCGCAAGCCGGTCAGCTGCTCTCTGTGCGGATCAGTCGGATTGCTGTGCTACCGGCATGGCGTCGTCAGGGGTTGGCCGCGGAGTTACTGGACGCGATTTGGCAAGCCAGCGTTCAGCATCAGCTGGATTTTTTATCGGTTAGCTTCGGCTTTACGCCGGCGTTATGGGCCTTTTGGCAGCACTGTGGCTTTCATCTGGTACGGATAGGAACGCAAAAAGAGGCCAGCAGTGGTTGTTATGCCGCGATGGCGATCCGGCCATGCTCGGTGGCCGGATCGCAGCTATTATCGCAGGCGTTAGCTGATTTTTCCCGGCGTTGGCCCTTACAGGCCGATGCGGACTGGATGGCGTGGCCGGAGGAATATCAGCAGTGTGGTTTGCCATGGCAACAGGATTGGCCATTGGATAGCGCCGATTGGCATGAGTTGCAGGGCTTTGCCTATGCGCATCGCTCTTTGGAGACTAGTTGGGCTGCGTTGTGCCGTTTGGTGCGTGCTGAGCCTGCGGCGAGCTTACCGTTGCTCTCACGCCGGATCACGGAGCGTCAAAGTGTGGCGCAGATAGTTCAAGCGTTTGGCTTAGCGGGGCAAAAAGCGTGGTTACAGGCGTGCCGTTTAGAAGTGGCGGCATGTTTGCAGACTCGTGGCTTGAATCCGGCTTAAATCCCGCATGAGCGATAAGGATGTACGACGAACAAATGCCTGTAGGTATCTAGAGAGACGCGAGAAACCAGAAAGATAAGAGCTGGAAAGACAAGCAGCGGTAAAGAAAAGTCAGCGCACTGCAGAAGATTAGGGAGGAGAGGCAGTGCGCTGGAAAGTGAGTCTCTGCGATTTAAGCTCCAGAGTCGGAGTTAAATGCACAGTCGGCTACAGGTGTATCATTTTCAGATGTCACAGGCCGCGTAGCCTGATGTTCCGAATATTCGGCGAGCGCTTTTTCATACTCATCTTGGTATGTCATGCAGATCCTCATCCGTTGTAATAATTGTTGCAAGAATAGCCCTTTTAGCGGGTGGGGGAAGGGCGAACGCGACAGAAACGTGATGTATTCCCGAACTTATATCAAGTCATTGTGATGATTGTGATCTTGTTTCCCGTCTGTCTTTATCTGTTGCGTTGCAGTTACATTTTGTTCTGTATCGGTTGGCGCTACAGGATCTGGCTTGAGTGTTGGTTCGGCCAGTGACTCGGTGTTAGCGTCAGATTCAGATTCAGATTCAGATTCAGATTCAGGCTTAGATTCTGATGGCTTGGGTGATGAGCCACGCGGAAACTTCATATTGGCGGTAACTCGTAGAGCCGCCAGATTGCCAGCAATGAAGGCGATCACTAAAAAAATAATAAACCAGCCTTTATCCAGCAAATCCATGCAGCGCTCCTTGCTCCGTATCGGTGGACTAGTTTCGGCAGAGCAGTCTCGGCAGCTCAGTCTCCGCACTTAAGGGATGTTATGATCACATCCCGGGCAAATTCTGGACATAACGACGAAACAGCGCCGGTAGATGAGCTTGCAGAGTGTCGATACCGGCAATCTCTTCTTGCTCCCAGGCTTGCAACAACAACTCTGGCGTCAGTTGTTCGGTCAGCTTTTCGGCGATTGGCCAGTAACTGATATGCCACGGCTCTGCTGCAACACCGCCTTGATCGTGCAAAAATGGCTGGCAAAAATCAAAGCGAGCCAGATTGTCATCCAGCCATGCAGATAAGGCACTGAAATAGCCCCCCGGCAGGTATTCCCACGGTTCAAGTTGTAACGTGGCACCGGTGGGCAGTGCATCGGGATCGTATACATCAATCTCGGTACCCCAGTGATGACGGCTCGCGCCGGGTAAGGCTGACCAGCGCAGGATTTTACGACAACGCTCCAACGGCGTGAGTTGCAGCACATCCACCGTTTGACCGGCATCATCGTGCACCCGACGCTCACCGCGGTATTTACTATTCCAAATCAACTGCTGGCGTGTAAAATCCCGAAAGCTGCTGGCGGGTTGCAGGTTAAAACCACTGCGGGCCGCTGCCTGTTGTAATGCCAAAAATGCCGGTAAGGCGGCGTGATGCAAGGCGTGTCGTTCATTTAAGGCCGACAAGTGGGCGCGGTCTTTTCCGGTCAGACAGGCGGCTGGCAGTGAGTTCATCATGGCAGTATTTTCTCCAAAATCCGCTGATAAATCAGCGTCAGTTGTTCTAGGTCGTCTACGCTGACACATTCATTGACTTTATGGATCGTAGCATTGACCGGCCCTAGCTCGACCACTTGAGTGCCCATTCGGGCAATAAAGCGGCCGTCTGATGTGCCTCCGGTAGTGAGTAGCTGCGTTGTCTGACCGGTTTGCTCCGCGATAGCCGCCGCGACGGCGTCCACCAGTGGGCCTGCTGGGGTCAAAAATGGTTGACCCGAAATCACCCATTCAATCCGGTGTGGCAGATCATACTCGGCGAGCAAGGCGGCAATCCGCTGCTGGATCACGTTATCGGTCACCTCGGTGCTAAAGCGCAGATTGAACTGTATATATAGCTCACCAGGGATCACGTTATTGCTGCCGGTCCCGGCCTGAATATTGGCAATTTGCAAGCTGGTGGGCGGAAAGAACGCATTGCCTTGATCCCACTCGATAGCCGTCAGCGCCTGTAAAAAAGGCAGCGCTTTGTGTACCGGATTGTCCGCCAGATGTGGATAGGCCACGTGGCCTTGAATGCCCTGAATATACAAGTTCGCAGTCATCGAGCCGCGACGGCCATTTTTCACCACATCCCCCACTCGCGTGGTGCTCGACGGCTCGCCCACCAGACAGTAATCAATCCTCTCGTGGCGTTGTTGCAGCGTTTCTACCACTTTGACGGTGCCATTCACTGCGCTGGCTTCTTCATCGGAGGTGAGCAAAAACGCCAGAGATCCGCTGTGTTGTGGGTGTGCGGCAACGAAGCGCTCAGCGGCCACGACCATGGCGGCCAAGGAGCCTTTCATGTCGGCAGCGCCACGGCCATACAGCATGCCATCACGAATTTGTGGCTCAAAAGGTGCTGATTGCCACTGTGTTATGTCTCCCGCGGGCACGACATCGGTATGTCCGGCGAAAGCAAAACAAGGGGTGCCACTGCCACGTTTGGCCCATAAATTCAGGGTATCGCCAAAGGGCAGCCATTCCAGTGTAAACTCTGCCGCCGCGAGGCGTTCGGCCAGCAGCGCCTGACATCCCGCATCCTGCGGGCTGACCGATGGGCTGCGGATCAGCGCACAGCTTAAATCAACAACACTACTCATTACGTGATGTACTCCCTGTCAACATGCGTGGTTGGCGGTAATGACTTTGTAACTAACTTGGCAACTAACTCTGGCAATTAATGATGCAACTAACTATGCCACTATTTGTTGGTGGGACAAAATACCTGCTGGTAGTCAGCGTCTTTAAAGCCGAGCAGATAACGGCCATCGATTTCCAGTAATGGACGCTTGATGATGGCGGGATGTGCCAGCATCAGGGCCAGCGCCTTGTCAGCATTCATTTCTTGTTTGTCGGCATCCGGCAAGCCGCGCCACGTGGTGCCTCGGGTATTGAGCAGCGGCTCCCAGCCTAGCTGAGCGATCGCCGGGGTCAGTAGGGCCGCATCTACACCATCGGCGCGGTAGTCATGGAAATGATAGGCGATATTATTGTGCTCCAGCCAACGGCGGGCTTTTTTAATGGTATCGCAGTTTTTAATTCCAAATACGGTGGTCATACGGCACTCCCATTCATCATGAGCCAGTAGTCATTAGTCAGTAAAATGATTGATCCGTTGACGCGTGGGTTAGTTTACGCGCCACTTCCCAAAGTTCGGTACTGCTGGCTATTTTAACCTCGCCCAGTGCACGTCGGTTTTTGTATGTCGCCCAGTGCTAAGCTGGCGAAGCTAGGGGCACTTGCAGGGATCAACCTTTAATTTAGGTGATTTATTTTTATGATGATTTCTTTGGTGTAGCGTTTATACCGCGTGAAGCAGCGCCGGTAAAGCAAAGACAAAATGTCCTGTCGCTCACAGTTATTCATTTTTGCCGCGCAGGAGGCCGGCGGCAGTGGAATAATAGAGCATATAAAATTTGCTAGGGAGTGCATTATGACGTTAAACCCTGTGTTTGCCCGTCGTTTATATTTATGTCATCTGTTGGCGGTGACCGAACGGCCGAATATTCCAAGCTTGATGGAGATAACGGGCTGGCCACGTCGCACATTGCAGGATGTCATGAAGGCGTTACCGGGGCTGGGTGTCGACGTCCGCTTTGTGCAGGATGGGGTACGCAATAATGATGGCTATTATCAGTTGTCTGACTGGGGGCCGTTGCAGCAGCCGTGGATCACCGCGCATCTGGAATTGATCTGCGCAGCCCTCGATAAATCCTAAGCGCGATGCAATGTCTCCAGAGTGTGAGGCGCTCAACCATAGTGATCCGCACCAAGAATCGCTTCGGCGGCAAACGGGAAACCGGTTATCGCCGAAGAGTATTGCCGAAAAAATAGACTCTGGCGTGGATTTTCGGTTTATTGATCCCTCGTTATCTCTCACGATATCTCGCCCATGTCGTGACGCATTTATCTTTTCTTCCCCCCGCACGGTGTATTGCGCTTATCTTTCGCTGTTCACCCGGCTTTTCATCGGTTGATGAGTGAAGTTTGGCCGTGTTGGCAGCAACGTGCGCGGTTGGCCAGTTTTTTACGTTTTTTGCACGACAGACCGAGGCAGATCTCAGTGGTTATGCTAAGTTACGCCCTTTCGACGAATAACAATTGCATGGCATTTCGGTCATGCTGATAATTGTATAATAATCAAACAGCTTAACGAGTGTTCGGATAAGGTTATGGAAATTCGCGTTTTCAGACAGAGTGATTTTGAAGAGGTTTTAACCTTGTGGGATCGGTGCGATGTGGTGCGGCCCTGGAACGATCCTGAACTCGATATTGAACGCAAAGTGCATGCTGGTGCCGATCTGTTTTTGGTGGCGGAAGTTGCCGGTGAAGTGATTGGCACCATTATGGGCGGCTATGACGGTCATCGCGGTTGGGTTAATTATCTGGCCGTACATCCGGATTACCGTGGGCGT
>JBOFCH010000319.1:0-4812 GCA_051645985.1 Plesiomonas sp.
TGGCTGGATTGATGGGACGGCGCTGCGCGAACAAGACATGATGGGCATTACCTTTAACCCGCTGCTGAATCAGTTTTCTTTGCGCCCGGATGTCGATGTCAATTATATGGTACACACTCGACGTGAGGGATTGTGATGCGCTGGGATGCGGTACTCTTTGATCTCGATGGTACCTTGCTGGATACCGCCGCTGACATGGCGGCGGCGGCCAATCACGTCTTACAGCACTATGGCTGCGCCCCACTGAATACAGACCAAATTCAGGCCAATACCAGTCAGGGCGTTCACGGGCTACTGCACGCCGGTTTTGCTGGCGCGCTGCCCGATGACATGCCCGCGCTGCGTACCCGCTTTTTAACCTACTACCGCGCTAACCTGTGCCAAGATACTCGTTTATATCCCGGTGTAGCCACGCTTTTGCAGCAACTGACCCAATACGGCTGTCCGTGGGGAATTGTCACCAACAAGCCCACCACACTAACCGAAGCCTTACTGCCCAACTTCCCGGAATTAGCGACACCGGCCGTGTTGGTCTGCGCCGACACATTGGCGCAGCGCAAACCACACCCAGCCCCGATGCACCATGCCTGCGCTCAACTCGGATTGAAAGAGTCTCGCACCCTGTATCTGGGCGATGCCCGTACCGATATTCAGGCTGCACAGGCGGCGGGTATGCCCGCAGCGGTCGCCGGTTGGGGATATATCAGCCCGCATATCGACACCAAAGAGTGGGGCGCTGACGCTGTCTTTGGCTCCGTCGTCGACTTTATGCACTGGCTGGCGATACCTCCTGTATAACAAAACCAACACCTTATAACAAACCCGTAAAATTTGATCTGGCTCATGTTTCGCCCGTTTGCATAATTCCTGTGCGAACAGCACCAGATCAAAAAATTTTTTCCCTGTTGCTTTTTTCGGCGGCAAAAATGCTTGCATTTTCGGGAGGCGCAATAGGTATATTGCATGCAAGTTAGTGAATACTAACATTGCCCAGTTCCGCACCGGGTTATCCACAAGCTCAGCGGTTTTTGTGCACTTGCATCCGGGGCAATACCTCACTATCTTGTTATCCATTCCGAGCGGACACCCAATATGTTGTGGCACATGTCAGACTCTCACACTACAGTATGATGAGTAATGGCAAGTGCCTTTTGTCCATATTTGCCTGTCCGGCACCCTGTTTCCAGATGGTTAAATGGTTAACAGGCGTTCTGCTCTGACGCAGGAAGCGCAGACAGACGTGGGCGCTCCGCACTATTTACCTTTTCCACTACATTGGCTGAACTGAAGAACTATGAATCAATCTCTGCTGGTAACGAAACGCGATGGACGTAAAGAGCGCATTGATCTGGATAAAATCCACCGGGTCATCACGTGGGCTGCGGAAGGTCTTCATAATGTGTCAGTTTCGCAGGTTGAATTACGTTCCCACATTCAGTTTTATGACGGGATCCGTACCTCTGACATCCATGAAACCATCATCAAGGCCGCAGCCGATCTGATCTCCCGTGAGTCACCGGATTATCAATATCTGGCTGCGCGTCTGGCTATTTTCCATCTGCGTAAAAAAGCCTACGGTCAGTTCGAGCCGCCAAAGCTGCTGGATCATGTGCGCAAGATGGTCGAGCTGGGTAAATATGATGCTCACCTGCTGCAAGATTACAGCGAAGAAGAATTTGCGCAGATGAACGAGTTCATCGACCACTGGCGCGATATGAATTTCTCCTATGCCGCCGTGAAGCAGCTAGAAGGCAAGTATCTGGTGCAAAATCGGGTAACTGGTGAGATCTATGAAAGCGCCCAGTTCCTGTACATTCTGGTTGCCGCTTGCCTGTTCGCGGGCTATCCACGTGAAACACGGCTGGACTATGTGCGCCGTTTCTATGATGCGATCTCGACGTTCAAGATCTCACTGCCAACACCCATTATGTCTGGTGTGCGTACCCCTACCCGTCAGTTCAGCTCTTGTGTGCTGATCGAGTGTGGTGACAGCTTAGATTCTATTAACGCCACCTCCAGCGCGATTGTGAAATACGTCTCCCAGCGCGCGGGGATCGGTATCAACGCTGGTCGCATCCGCGCTCTGGGTAGCGAAATCCGTGGCGGTGAAGCGTTCCATACGGGTTGTATTCCGTTCTATAAGCATTTCCAGACCGCCGTAAAATCCTGCTCACAAGGCGGCGTGCGCGGTGGCGCGGCCACACTGTTCTACCCGCTATGGCATCTGGAAGTCGAAGATCTGCTGGTGCTGAAAAACAACCGCGGCGTGGAAGAGAACCGTGTACGCCATATGGATTACGGCGTGCAAATCAACAAGCTGATGTATCAGCGCCTGATCAAGGGCGAAAACATCACCCTGTTCAGCCCATCCGATGTACCGGGTCTGTACGATGCGTTTTTCATGGATCAGGCCAAGTTTGAAGCGCTGTATGTGAAATACGAGCAAGACGCCTCCATCCGTAAAAAAACGATCAAAGCGCTGGAGCTGTTCTCGCTGATGATGCAAGAGCGCGCTTCCACAGGCCGCATCTACATCCAGAACGTGGATCACTGCAACACCCACAGCCCGTTTGATCCGATGGTCGCACCGGTACGCCAGTCTAACCTGTGTCTGGAGATCGCACTGCCAACCCGTCCGCTGGACGAAGTGAACGACGCCAATGGTGAAATCGCTCTGTGTACCCTGTCGGCATTTAACTTAGGCGCTATCGAGCATCTGGATGAGCTGGAAGAGCTGGCTGAACTGGCGATCCGTGCGCTGGACTCCTTGCTGGATTATCAAGACTATCCAATTCAGGCCGCCAAACGTGGGGCGATGGGTCGTCGTACTCTGGGGATTGGCGTGATTAACTTCGCCTACTATCTGGCCAAGCACGGTGTGCGTTACTCCGATGGCAGCGCAAACAACCTGACGCACCGCACCTTTGAAGCGATGCAGTATTATCTGCTGAAAGCCTCGAATAAGCTGGCGCAAGAGCAAGGTGCTTGCCCGTGGTTCAATGAAACCACCTATGCTCAAGGCATTTTGCCTATTGATACCTATAAAAAGGATCTGGATCAGCTGACCCAAGAGCCACTGCATTACGACTGGGAAACCCTGCGCCGTGATATCCAGCAGCATGGTCTGCGTAACTCCACCCTGTCAGCCCTGATGCCGTCAGAAACATCATCACAGATTTCCAATGCCACCAACGGCATTGAGCCGCCGCGCGGCCATATCAGTGTGAAAGCATCGAAAGACGGGATCCTCAAGCAGGTGGTGCCAGAGTATGAACAACTGAAAGATGCCTACGAGCTGCTGTGGGATATTCCGAACAACGATGGTTACTTGCATCTGGTCGGGATCATCCAGAAGTTTATCGATCAGTCAATTTCAGCCAATACCAATTACGATCCGGCACGCTTCCCTGGCCAGAAAGTGCCAATGAAGCAACTGCTTAAAGATCTGCTGACAGCCTATAAATACGGTGTCAAAACCCTGTATTATCAGAACACCCGTGACGGTGCCGATGATTTACAAGATGATCTGTCCATCGCCGCCGCTGATGATGGCTGCGAAAGCGGCGCCTGCAAGATTTAATTGCGCTCTCTGCGGCCACCACTGAGATTTCAGCGGTGGCCGCTGTTTCCGTACAAAGGTATTTTTCTCATGGCTTACACCACTTTCAGTCAACACAAAAACAATCAGCTGCTGGAACCGATGTTTTTCGGCCAACCGGTCAACGTTGCCCGC
The DNA here is from genome assembly GCA_051645985.1 of Plesiomonas sp. Classification (GTDB taxonomy): domain Bacteria; phylum Pseudomonadota; class Gammaproteobacteria; order Enterobacterales; family CAMTGL01; genus Plesiomonas. The sequence goes on from JBOFCH010000319.1 coordinate 3,734, forward strand.
TATGATCAGCAAAAACACGAGATTTTTGAGCGCCTGATTGAAAAGCAGCTGTCGTTCTTCTGGCGTCCGGAAGAGGTGGATGTGTCCCGTGACCGCATCGATTATCAAGCGTTGCCCGATCACGAAAAACATATCTTCATCAGTAACTTGAAGTATCAGACTCTGCTAGACTCCATTCAAGGCCGCAGCCCGAACGTCGCGCTGCTACCGCTGGTTTCTATCCCTGAGCTGGAAACCTGGATTGAGACCTGGTCATTCTCCGAGACCATTCACTCACGCTCGTATACCCACATCATACGCAACATTGTGAATGATCCATCGGTGGTATTTGACGATATCGTAGTCAACGAAGAGATCCTGAAACGGGCTACCGATATTTCATCGTTTTACGATAAGTTGATCCACGACAGCAACCTGTACCACTTGCTGGGCGAAGGGACTCACACCATTAACGGTGTCACCCATACCGTTAGCCTGCGTGAGCTGAAAAAGACCCTGTACCTGTGCCTGATGAGCGTGAACGCGCTGGAAGCGATCCGCTTTTATGTCAGTTTTGCCTGTTCATTTGCCTTCGCCGAGCGTGAGCTGATGGAAGGTAACGCCAAGATCATCAAGATGATTGCGCGTGATGAAGCTCTGCACCTAACCGGCACCCAGCACATCATTAACCTGATGCGCACCGGTCGCGATGATCCGGAAATGGCTGAGATTGCGACAGAATGTGAAGCCGAATGTTTTAACTTGTTTTTGGAAGCGGCCGAGCAGGAAAAACACTGGGCGGAATACCTGTTCAAAGACGGCTCGATGATCGGTCTGAACAAAGATATTCTGTGTCAGTACGTGGAATACATCACCAACATTCGTATGCAGGCAGTCGGTTTGATCATGCCATTCCCGGTACGCTCTAACCCGATCCCGTGGATCAACAGCTGGTTGGTATCCGATAACGTGCAAGTCGCGCCACAAGAAGTGGAGGTCAGCTCTTATCTGGTCGGTCAAATTGACGCCGAAGTCAGTGACGACGATCTGGATGGCTTCGAGCTGTGATCCCATGCTGAAACTGCATATTGTCCTGCGCC
>JBOFCH010000320.1:0-20420 GCA_051645985.1 Plesiomonas sp.
ATCGCGCAAACTGGCACAGATGATGGGGGGCGATATTCAAGTGACCAGTGAAGAGGGCCAAGGCACCTGCTTTACCCTGACCGTTACGGTACGGGAGCTGGCTGCGGTACAACAAGAAGACGCGCCAGTGGCTGAGAGAGTACGGGCACCTCTGCATATTCTGCTGGTGGAAGATATTGAACTGAATGTGGTTGTTGCCCGTTCGGTACTGCAAAAGCTGGGGCATACGTTAGATGTGGCGATGACCGGGGCTGAAGCATTCGCGTTGTTTGATCCGGCGCGTTACGATCTGGTGTTATTGGATATTCAGCTACCGGATATGACCGGTTTTGATATTGCTCGTCAGTGGCGTGAAACTTACGCCCAGTTACCGCCGCTGGTCGCGCTGACCGCTAACGTACTGAAAGACAAGAGTGAATACTTAATTGGCGGTATGGATGATGCGCTGAGTAAGCCACTTTCGGTGCAAGCCTTGCAGGCTATGTTGCATCGTCAGTTACCACTGCCGGCCGAATTGCCCGTCAGTGTACCGCAGCCGGTATCGGTAGCCAGTGAGAAGGTGCCACCGACCCTGTCTGCACTGTTGGATCTGACCATGTTGCAGCAGTATTTGGAATTGGTGGGGCCACAATTGATGCTGAGCAATCTGGCATTATTTGAAAAGGTAATGCCCGATTATTTGGCGATCTTGGATTCCAACATGACGGCTAAGGATCAAAAAGGCATTGTCTCGGAAGCACACAAGATCAAGGGTGCCGCAGGCTCAGTGGGGCTGAAGCATATTCAACAACTGGCCCAGCAGGCACAATCACCGGATCTGCCGGCGTGGTGGGACAATGTGTCTGATTGGGTCGATGAGATCCATCGCGAGTGGCAAAATGACGTGCAGTTACTGCGCAGTTGGTTACAAAGCCAGACACCCGCAGGTCATTAGGTATTGAGCCGAACGCATTAAACACGAGCGATAAAAAAACAGGGCCTATGGCCCTGTTTTTGTTGGTCAATCGTTAGTCGTTAGCTATGCTAACGCGAATGCAGAGGCTGGATCACTCTTCCAGCTCACCGCAGAAACGGTAACCTTCACCATGAATGGTGGCAATAATTTCTGGTGTATCAGCCACGGATTCAAAGTGCTTACGGATCCGGCGAATAGTCACATCGACAGTACGATCATGTGGCTTCAATTCACGGCCGGTCATTTTCTTCAGCAGCTCGGCACGCGACTGAATTTTGCCCGGATTTTCACAGAAGTGCAGCATGGCGCGGAATTCACTGCGTGGCAGCTTGAATTGTTCACCAGCAGGGCTGACCAGAGAGCGGCTGTTGATGTCCAAAGTCCAACCATTAAAGCAGTACTCTTCCACCAGACGACGCTCTTCGCTGCCACCACCTATGTTCATGGTACGGGACAGCAGATTCCGGGCGCGGATAGTTAACTCGCGCGGGTTAAATGGCTTGGTGATGTAGTCATCAGCGCCAATTTCCAGACCCAAAATCTTATCGACTTCATTATCGCGTCCGGTCAGGAACATCAGTGCGATATTAGCCTGCTCACGCAGTTCACGCGCCAGCAGTAAGCCATTTTTGCCCGGCAGGTTGATATCCATAATGACCAGGCTGATATCGTGGTCAGACAACATCTGATGCATTTCGGTGCCGTCGTTGGCTTCGTGAACGATATAGCCTTCAGCCTCAAAAATGCTTTTCAGAGTGTTACGAGTGACCAGCTCGTCTTCGACGATCAAAATGTGCGGGGTTTGCATGTATGCTACCTAAGACAATACCAAAAATATGAATTTTGTTGTGCAATGTTGTGCATTAAAACTTAACATATTTTATCGGTAAGTGTTTACGAATCAATGCACAGGAATTAACGTAGAATTCAACTGCTTGCGCCTTCCTTAGGAGCGATGCGGCACAGATGCTTGCCGTAACACCGCAGATGTCGTCAATGACTCTTAATGGCAGGATACCTTCTAGGTGCGCAATATTCTATCTGTGTAACAGCCTTATAACAATGGGCTATGTCAGCCTAGTTGAAATAACGTAAATTTGCTTGATATATGTCAAGTTTAGCTGATCTGTCTGCTACTGACTGCAATATTTTATAAAATATCATTATTTATCAATAAACTGTTTATCTAACTGTGCGGCTTATCGTCTATTTGTTAACAGAGATTTTAGTCTCCAGTGGCGCGGCACACAGATTTAACCCAAAAGATCAGGTATGTTAATTAAGTTTAGATGATGGATAACAGAAGGATCGGACTATGTTGGATCTTTTACCCGATTTGTGCGACGTACACGCCGAGTCGCTCACCGTGTTGCCGCCGTGGTTTCGCTCTTATGGCGGGCGACCGATTTTTTTCGGCCCGGTGGTGACGGTGCGCTGTCCGGAAGATAATTCACTGGTACGCGATCTGGTGGCCAAACCGGGCAACGGGCAAGTGTTATTGGTGGACGGGGCTGGCTCATTACGCCGAGCGCTACTGGGCGATCAACTGGCGCATAAAGCGGTAGCCAACGGTTGGGCCGGAATTGTGGTATTTGGTGCGGTACGCGATGTGGGTGAACTGAGCCAGTTGGCGTTGGGGATCCAGGCGCTGGGAGCGTGTCCGGTGAAAACCGATAAGCGCGGTTTGGGCGAGCTTGGGATCAGTGTCGAGATCCAAGGGATCAGGATCCATCCCGGTGACTGGTTGTATGCCGATCTGAACGGTATTGCTATTGCGCGCGAAGAGCTGGATCTGCGCAGTTTGCCTTGTATGCAAACGCTGGCATAGATTGGCGTGGGTCACTCTAGCAAGTAGCGCTATTTAGCCAGTGGATCTATTTAGCAAGTTAGCTTAGCAAGTTAGCGAGCAGATCCACTGAGTTAAAAAGTCACGCCTAATCCCAGTCCCCATTGTACGTCTGTTTGGGTTTGCGTATTGGCTGGCAAGGTTGAGGTTTGCACATTCATTCCGGCTTTTACTGCCAAAGTGCGGGTCAGGTTCAACGCACTGCCAAAGGCAATGCTGCTTTGTTGGGTATTCTGACGGCTTTCCCGGCCAATCCGGCTTTCCAGACGTAGGTTCTGACTCCACTGGTAGCTGACTCCACTGACCACGCCACTGCTGTTGGCGGCCTCCACATCACCACTGTTGTTATAGGTTTGCGCCGAGGCGGGCGCGCTACTGACTTGATTAGCGATAAACCATTGCCATTCCGGGGTAATGCTGACACTGACGCCGCTGGCGACATGCCATTCATCGAAGGCAGTCAGCTCGTTACCGGCATCAAAATAAGGTCGCACGGCAATATCAGCCATCGACAGGGCTTGTGCTTGTGTACTGAGTAGCAGAGCTGCACTTAATAATCCCAACAGGAAAAACGGGCGTTGACAGGCACCGCGGCAGTGCAACAGCAATGATGACAATGACAACATAGCCTCTCCCTGTGGCGTGTACTCGTAATAGCTTGTGCACTCAGATCCATCATCAGTGTAGAGCACATGTATAGAGATAGTGTGCTTGGATCTGTCGTGCAGGTTTGCTGCGTGTTTCTCAGTATGGCTAAAAAGTGACAAAATATCCGTTTAATAGCGGAACTTTTTTAATTTCGCGAGAAGCGTAACTTTCTGCGATAAGGAAAGACGTCCTCAATGTGCCCGTGGCGGATCTTGTCCTGAATTTTTCGCCAGTAGCGCGCTTCAAACAGATCCCCATGCAACTCTTCAAAAATCTGGCGGATTTGTGGGTTGATGCATAAGAAGGTACGAAATTCCTCGGGAAAAATATCGTTCGGCCCGACGCTATACCAAGGCTCGGCGGACATCTCATCCTCCGGGTAGCGTGGTGGTGGGATCTCGCGGAAATTCATTTCCGTCATGTAGTTAATTTCATCGTAATCATAAAACACGACTCGGCCGTGGCGAGTGACGCCAAAGTTTTTGAACAGCATATCGCCGGGAAAGATATTGGCGGCCGCCAGTTGTTTGATGGCACTGCCGTACTCTTCAATCACCGCGCGTAACTGCTCTTCGTTGGCCTGCTCTAAATACAGGTTGAGCGGTGTCATGCGCCTTTCCATGTACAGGTGACGGATAATCAGTTGCTCGCCGTTTTCTTCCAGTTGCGAGGGCGCTTCACGGCGTAGCTCTTCCAACAACTCTGGGCTAACGCGCGACTGTGGCAGGATAAAGTTTTCGTATTCTTGAGTGTCGGCCATCCGTCCGACCCGATCGTGCTCTTTCACCAGCCGGTATTTGGCTTTGACCATCTCGCGGTTCATCTCTTTTTGTGGCGCGAATTGGTCTTTAATCACCTTAAAGACGGTGTCGTAGGAGGGCAACGTGAAGACCAGCATCACCATGCCCTTAACACCGGGGGCGATAATAAAAGGATCGTCCGAATGCTCCAGATGGTGCAAATATTCGCGGTAAAACTCGGTTTTGCCATGTTTCTGACAGCCAATGGCGGTGTACAGCTCAGCGTGGCTTTTACCCGGTAAAATGGTGTGTAACCAGCGCACCACGGCAGAAGGCACGGGCGCATAGACCATGAAGTAAGAGCGGGCAAAGCCAAACACGATACTGGCTTCGTCAAATTCGGTCAGACAGGTATCGACAAACAGGCCGCCAGCCTCGTTATAGTGCACTGGCAGGATCAGTGGGGTGGGGGCGGTATCCGGCCAGTCAATCCGGCCAATTAAGTAGGCGGCTTTATTACGAAAAAACGGCTCACGCAGCATGGTCAGGCTGGCATGAGCTAGTGCGGTTTCACTAAAACGGGCGCGCAGCCGCCGTTGCAATTGCTCGATATCTCGGGTCAGGTTTTCCCATGGCAGAGTAAAGGACGTGTCGTTTAATAATTGCGCCAAGGTCTGTTCGAGCCGTGCACTCAGGCGAACTCCGCTATCGTCTGCCAGCGGATAGTTTTTATCCAATGGACGTTGCGGCAGATCGTGACGTGCCGGTTGCGAGCTAAAGACAAACAACTTGTGCGGGTTAAGATTTCGGTGCGAGAAGATCCGGCAATACACCGAGTTAAAGAAGCTTTCTGCAATTTCATAGCGTGGGTAGTCGTGCAGCAGATCTTCGTAGGCACTCTTTACGCGCATGACAAAGTTGGCATCGGTATACAGGTTGCCGGTCATGCTCTTTAGCTGGGCCACGGCGAGCGTAACATGATGATCGTACAGATTAATCCGCTGCTTCATGGCATCTTGCACCGCTGCCCATTGGGCTTGTTCAAAGCGCTGTTGGGCGCCGGCGGTGATCTCCAGAAAGCGTCCGTATTGGGCATCGAAGCCTTGTAGGATCGTATGTGCGATCAGGTGTTCCAGTGCCGAGGTCATCATGCCACTCCTTTTGCCGGTTACGGCCTGAGCATTGACGATCCGAATGTCGGCTCAGGGGATCTGCGGTTACCCATACGCCGTGCTATAGATGCCGTTATAGGGCGCGGTGTACCGCTATTTGTCATTCACTATGGCGATCTTTTAATCAATCCGCAACCGGGGAAAATTGCATTTCTGGCTAAAGTCGTTACAGTTGCCGCCGGTGAATGAATCAGGACAAACACAATGCAGTTTCATATCGTACTGGTAGAGCCCGCGCGGGCCGAAAATGTGGGTGCGGCAGCCCGGGCGATGAAAACCATGGGCTTTGGCTCACTGCGGATCGTCAACAGTGATGCGCACTGTCAGCCCGCTGCCGGCTGGGTGGCACATGGATCGCAAGAGATCTTAGCGCACGCCAGTACCTATGCCACGCTAGCCGAGGCCGTGGCGGATGTGGAGCTGGTGGTAGCCACCACGGCCCGTGAGCGTGGGCGTTTTAATTACTATGCGACGCCGCAGCAAGTATTCGAGCAGCTGCAAGAAAAGCAGCAGTGGATAGGCTCGGCGGCGTTGGTATTCGGGCGGGAAGATTCCGGCCTGACCAACGAGGAGCTGGCGCTAGCTGATATTCTGACCTGTGTACCGATGCAGGCGGATTATCCATCTTTGAATCTGGGCCAGGCAGTGATGGTGTATTGCTATCAGTTATCGCAGTTAAATCAGCTGAAACAAGAGCAAGAAACGCCAACCGATGCTGGGCAGTTGATGGCATTACGGGTGAGGGTCGAACGTTTATTGCAGACCTTACAGGTGGCTGACGATCAAAAACTGGCGGACTGGCTGGATCAGCGACTGGGGATGTTGGCCCAGCGCGATACCGCGATGCTGCATACCTTACTGCATGATATCGAAAAAATGCTACCACCTAAAAACAACGCGTAATTATCAGATTGGCCGTTTGGATTTCTCGAATTAACCGATTCAGCTAAGTCCAGCAGGATTTTATTCGGTAAAAGTGGCTGTTACTGGTGCTATTTGGGTGGCTATCGAGGATAGAAAATCATCCGATTGATTGACTTTACGTCAATTTTGCTTTAACCAATAGAGTCACGACTGCGCGAAAAGTCTGCTTGGCAGGCTATGGCAATCACGGATCACCAACAACGGTTCACTGACGACCGTTCACTGACGACAAGAAGACGTAACACTATGATGAACGCTCAGCTGGTTACCCTGATTACGATCACTACCACCACCATTACCACCATGGGTAACGGGGCTGGCTGACGCGCGCAAAATCAGATATCCAGGCCCGTTACCCTCACCGGAACGGGCCTTTTTTTTGCGACCCGTTTTCACGCTACGATCCGGTCATGCGGTAACACGGAATGGATACGATGGATTGTTTGCCGTTACATGTCAGAGCGTGATCGCTCTGCATAACACGGGAAAACATAAAATTAACGGAACCGTTATTCTGTGCGAATACGGTAACGGAGATGGACTTGTAAAGGGAGTACAACGATGCGGGTATTGAAATTTGGCGGCACTTCTCTGGCTAATGCAGAACGGTTTGCACGTGCCGCTGACATCATCGAGAGCAATGCCCAGCAGGGGCAGGTCGCCGCGGTGCTGTCGGCGCCAGCCAAAATTACCAACCATTTGGTGGCCATGATTGACAAGACCGTGGCCGGTCAGGATATCCAACCGAATCTCAATGATGCCGAGCAGATTTTTGCTGAGTTAGTGCAAGGGCTGCATGCGGAGCTACCGGCTTTTGCATTGGATAAAGTGAAAACCATGTTGGCGCGCGAGTTTGCCAATCTGCGCCAGTTACTGCACGGGATCAGCCTGTTGGGGCAGTGTCCGGATAGCATCAATGCCAGCATTATCAGCCGTGGCGAGAAAATGTCGATTGCCATCATGGAGGCGCTGTTTGTGGCGCGTGGCTATCCGGTGAAGGTGCTGGATCCGGTGGAAAAATTGCTGTCTCGCGGTGGCTATCTGGAATCGACCGTGGACATTGAGGTTTCTACTGCGCGTTTTCAGGCCGATCCTATTCCACAAGGGGCGGTGGCGTTGATGGCGGGATTTACCGCTAGCAATGAAAAAGGCGAGCTGGTGGTGCTGGGGCGTAACGGCTCCGATTATTCGGCTGCGGTACTGGCGGCGTGTTTACGCGCCGAATGTTGTGAGATCTGGACCGATGTGGACGGGGTTTATACCTGCGATCCACGCTTAGTGCCGGATGCGCGTTTGCTCAAATCGATGTCTTATCAAGAGGCGATGGAGCTGTCGTACTTTGGCGCTAAAGTGTTGCACCCGCGCACCATTTTACCGATCGCCCAGTTCCAGATCCCGTGTCTGATTAAAAATACCGCGAATCCACAGGCGGAAGGAACCCTGATTGGCGCTGAAAGTGGTGCCGAGCAGTTAGAGGTGAAAGGCATTACTAATTTGTCGAATGTGGCGATGCTGAACGTTTCTGGCCCGGGCATGAAAGGCATGGTCGGCATGGCGGCGCGGGTATTCTCGGTGATGTCACGTGCGGGGATCTCGGTAGTGCTGATCACGCAGTCATCTTCGGAATACAGTATCAGTTTTTGTGTGCCGCAAGCCGAGTTAGCCAAAGCCCGTCGCGCGCTAAACGATGAGTTTTATCTGGAGCTGAAAAACGGGCTGTTGGAGCCGTTGGATGTGCAAGAGAAGCTGGCCGTGGTATCGGTAGTCGGGGATGGCATGCGTACCGCGCGCGGTATCTCGGCCCGTTTCTTTACTGCATTGGCGCAGGCCAATATCAACATCGTTGCTATTGCTCAAGGGTCGTCAGAGCGTTCGATTTCGGCGGTGATCGCCGATGAAAAAGTGACCGAAGCGGTGCGTACCTGTCATGAGGCATTGTTTAACTCTCGTCAGGTGCTGGATGTGTTTATCATCGGGGTTGGTGGCGTCGGTGGCGCGCTGGTGGAGCAAATTCGCCGCCAGCAGCCGCGTTTGCTGGCACAGAATATTCAACTGCGGGTGTGCGGGCTGTCTAATTCGCGCTCGATGCTGTTGGATGTCAACGGCATTGAGCTGGAGCACTGGCGCGATCAGATCAGTGCGGCCAATGAGCCATATTCATTTGCCCGTTTGATCCGGGTGGTGAATCAATACCATCTGCTTAACCCCGTGATTGTGGATTGTACCTCGGATCAGAAAATTGCCGATCAATACGCTGATTTTCTGGCCGCCGGTTTCCATGTGATCACCCCAAACAAGAAAGCCAATACCTGTTCGCTGGAATACTACCGTTTGCTGCGCCGTACCGCACAAAGCAGCCGACGTAAATTCTTGTATGAAACCAACGTTGGCGCGGGTTTACCGGTGATTGAGAACCTGCAAAACCTGCTCAATGCCGGTGATGAGTTGAGCCGTTTTAGCGGTGTGCTGTCCGGCTCACTCTCTTTTATCTTTGGTAAACTGGAAGAAGGGATGAGCCTGTCGGCGGCCACGGCGCTGGCACGGCAAAATGGTTATACCGAGCCGGATCCGCGCGATGATCTGTCGGGGATGGATGTGGCGCGTAAGCTGCTGATCTTGGCGCGGGAAGCCGGTTATCCGCTGGAGCTGAGCGATATTCAGGTGCAGGGCGTATTGCCGACCAGTTTTGATGCCGGTGGTGATACCGCCTCCTTTATGGCGCGTTTGTCGCAGCTAGATGCGGAATTTGCTAGCCGGGTTGCCGCTGCCGCGGCAAACGGACAAGTGCTGCGCTATGTCGGGGTCATTGAAGAGGGTCAGTGCCGCGCGGAAATTCAGGCGGTGGGCGCGGATGATCCGTTATTTAAAGTCAAAGATGGCGAGAACGCGCTGGCGTTTTACAGCCGTTATTATCAGCCGCTACCACTGGTTCTGCGTGGCTACGGGGCGGGCAATGATGTGACCGCCGCCGGGATCTTTGCCGATTTGCTGCGTACCGTGCCGTGGAAACGGGGAGTGTAAGATGGGAATCAAAGTGTATGCCCCGGCCTCGATTGGGAATGTGAGTGTCGGATTCGATGTCCTTGGCGCGGCGGTCAGTCCGGTAGATGGAACCCTGCTTGGCGATGTGGTTAGTGCCGAGGCGTGCAGTGAGCCGTTTGAGCTGGCCTGTCGGGGGCGATTTGTCGATAAATTGCCGGTCGATCCGCAGGATAATATCGTCTATCAGTGTTGGGTGCTGTTTAGCGAGCGCTTGCGTTTGCAAGGCGGCAAGGTGAGATCGGTGCGCTTGGTGCTGGAAAAGAATATGCCGATCGGCTCCGGGTTAGGCTCTAGCGCGTGTTCGATCGTGGCGGCGTTGGTGGCGCTGAATGAATGGCATGGGCAGCCGTTTGATGCGCATGCCATGCTGGCGATGATGGGCGAGCTGGAAGGGCGCATCTCCGGTAGCGTGCATTACGATAATGTGGCGCCTTGCTATCTGGGCGGCTTGCAGCTCATGCTGGAAGAGATGGGGATCATCAGTCAGCCGGTACCTTGTTTTGAGGATTGGTATTGGGTGATGGCCTACCCGGGGATCAAGGTCTCGACCGCCGAAGCGCGGGCGATTTTGCCGGCGCAATACCGCCGACAGGACTGTATTGCCCATGGCCGCCATCTGGCCGGTTTTATCCATGCCTGTCACAGCAATCAGCCACGGCTGGCCGCTCAGATGATCAAGGATGTGATAGCTGAGCCGTACCGTGAGCGGTTGTTGCCGGGCTTTGCCGAAGCGCGCCGTCAGGCGCGGGATTGCGGTGCATTGGCCACCGGAATTTCTGGCTCTGGCCCGACGTTATTCTCAGTGTGTGCCGATTATGCGGTGGCTAGCCGTGTGGCGCGCTGGTTGAATGATAACTATCTGCAAAATGACGAAGGATTTGTCCATATCTGCCGCATGGATCGGGCAGGGGCACGCATACTGGGGTAACACATGAAACTGTATAACATCAAGGATCACAACGAACAGGTCAGCTTCGCGCAGGCGGTACGTCAGGGGCTTGGCCGCCGACAGGGGCTATTTTTCCCATTTGATGTGCCACTGCTGGGCAATATCGATGAGTTGCTGGCGTTGCCGTTTGTCGAGCGTAGCGCCCGGATCTTAAGCCGTCTGATTGGTGATGAGCTGACACCGGAGCAGGTGCGTCAGATGGTGGAGACGGCGTTTGATTTCCCGTTGCCGCTACAGCAGGTCTCCGATTCGGTATACGCCTTAGAGCTGTTCCATGGCCCGACATTGGCGTTTAAAGACTTCGGCGGCCGTTTCATGGCGCAGGTGTTGGCTGCGGTCGCCGGTGACGAGAAGATCACTATTTTGACCGCTACCTCTGGCGATACCGGTGCGGCGGTGGCGCATGCGTTTGCCGGTCTGGAGCAGATCCAAGTGGTGATCTTGTATCCACAAGGCAAGATCAGCCCATTACAAGAAAAGCTGTTCTGTACACTGGGCGGCAATATTGCCACGCTGGCGGTGGCCGGGGATTTTGATGCCTGTCAGGCATTGGTTAAGCAAGCCTTTGATGATGAAGAGTTGCGTCAGGCGATTGGTCTGAATTCTGCCAACTCGATTAATATCAGCCGACTGTTGGCGCAGATTTGTTATTACTTCGAGGCGGTCGCTCAGCTGCCACAGGTGGCACGTAATCAGCTGGTGGTGGCGGTGCCGAGCGGTAACTTCGGTAATCTGACCGCGGGTCTGCTGGCACAGGCGATGGGGCTGCCGGTGAAACGCTTTATTGCGGCCACCAATGCCAACGATACGGTGCCGCGTTACCTGGAGACCAAAGAGTGGGCGCCACGCGATACGGTTGCCACGCTGTCCAACTCGATGGATGTCAGTCGGCCGAATAACTGGCCACGCATTGAAGAGTTGTACCGGCGTAAAGAGTGCCAGATGCCACTGTTGGCTTATGGTGCGGTTAGCGATGCGCAGGTGAGTGAGACACTACGTAAGCTCGATAATCTGGGGTATTTGTGCGAGCCGCACGGTGCCACCGCTTATCAGATCCTGTCGGAGCAGCTGCATCCGGGAGAAACTGGGGTTTTTTTGTGTACCGCGCATCCGGCTAAGTTTAAAGAAAGTGTCGAGGACATTCTGGCGCGCGACATCGATCTGCCGCCAGCGCTGGCTTCACGGGCTGAATTGCCTCTGCTGTCTGAGTCGATGACGGCGGACTTTATCGAGTTAAAGCGCTGGCTACAGCAACATTTGCTGTAAGGGCTGCGGCTCTTCCTGCACTTGAGCTATCAGTATCAGGTACCGCTTCGCTTGCGAAGCGGTATTTTTTTGTCCGCGAGCCTGTGCTTGTGATGGGGTGATGGATTTCGTGTCAGGGCCGCGCTGGATAAACGGCTATTGGGCGGCGGTTTTTCGCACGCTGGGGCTGGGCAGCGTAGTGTTAGCCGGGGCCGGCGCTTTTAGCTCCTGATGCACCTTACGCACGCTTTTGACCCATGCGTCATGATAGAGCTGCGCCATTTTCTCGCTGGTGGCTGCGGCACGTGCTTCACTCAGTGAGGCAAATTCGCCGGTGACCACCAGATACCAGTCTTGCCCGTTGCGCCATGTCCGGTACAGATAGAGCGGGCTTTTGATCCCCGGCTCTTGCAGTAACGCCTGTGCGATGGGGTAGTTACGGGTGGCCAATAACTGAATGGTGTAGTTGCCGTTGTTCATGGCCTGTAATTTAGGCAGGGCTTGTTGCAGTAATTCGGCTTTGCTCAGGGCTAATCCTAGTTGGGCCTCATGGCGGGCTGTCGGCGCTTGGCGTTGGTGGTCTGAGTCTGCCAATTCGGCCAGTGCTGCACTTGATAGTTTCGAGTTCGCCTCGATCGTTTTCGAGCCTGTACGGGTTGCGGAGATTGATTTTACTTCTGAGTCAGAGGCTGGTTGCGCGTTAGCGGAGGCTGCTGGCGTCGTCTGGGGCATCGCTTGTGGCATCTGGGGTTGTAATTGCATCCCCGCTTGAAACAGGACTGGCGTTTCGGCGCGGCGCTGGGCTGAAACCTGATAACGACCGATATTGCTCTGGGCCTTCATGCTGTTAACCAAAGACTTGGCGACCACCTCATCATTGATGCCATTGATCAGCAGGGAGTTACCGTCGATCGGCATCTGAATAATCGGGGTGGCGAGCAGTTGGCCATCGATCAAAATTGCCAAATTGCCACGTACATGCTCACTGGTTTGCTGCGAGAGAATAGCCTGCCCTTGTGGGGCGAGATCCAGGCGCAACGTGGGGCCACTGCCATCCATCGAATAGATGTAAAATACGTCATCGATATGCTGACATTGTAGCAACGGTGCGGACAGGTACAGTAACTCATCCTCTGGATTTCGGTAACTGAACGCCTCTACCGTTGCGGATGGATAGAGCAGGTGCAAGGTTAAGCGAGGTGTGCAAACCGGGGGCGTAAGGGCAGTGCTACAACCGGTCAAGAGCAGCAATAGACAGCCTACGCTGCGCCGCAGGTAGCGGTGCAGCGTAGGTAAGTGGCGCTGGCATCCGTGCCGATGGCTCATGCTGAACTTAACTGAGCATAAGATTAGGCTTCGGCGGTGTTGTTGCTGGCTTCGGTTTCAGCATCAAAACCGGTATCAACCAGCAGGCTGATCGCCCCATCCCCCGTGACGTTACAGGCAGTACCAAAGCTGTCTTGCGCCAGATACAAGGCAATCATCAGAGCGAGCTGCGCTTCGGTGAAGCCCAGCATTGAACCGAGCAAACCCAGCGCTGACATCACGGCACCACCCGGCGCACCCGGCGCGGCAATCATGGTGATCCCCAGCATCAAAATAAATGGCAGCATGGTCATCAGGCTTGGGATGTCCATGTGTTGTGCCAGATACATAACGGCGGTAGCACAGGTCACCAAAGTAATGGTGGAGCCGGACAGGTGAATGGTGGCGCACAGCGGAATGGTAAAGTTGGCGACACCCTCGTTCACGCCCATGGCTTTGGTCTGACGCAGGGTGACCGGAATTGTCGCGGCAGACGACATGGTACCCACGGCGGTAAAGTAGGCCGGCAGCATGGTGCGCAGTAAGAACAGCGGTGAACGACCGGAAATGATCCCAGCGCCGACATACAGCACGGTCAGCCACAGCCAATGCATCACAATCGCCATAGCCAGCACGATCCCGAAGGTTTTCAGGGTCGTGAACACGGTGCCTTCGATGGTCATTTCGGCAAAGACCCCCGCAATGTAGAACGGCAGAACCGGAATGATCACCTTGGCCAGCAGGCCATCGATGATGTCACGGCCGCCATCACTGACTTCTTTCAGGATTTTATTCTGGGTTTTGCTGATCCCGATCCCAAACAGGAAGGCGGTAGCCAGCGCAGTCATTACGCCAAACAGAGGCGGGATCGACAGTTGAATAAACGGTGTCAGCTTGTTGGCAACTGCTTCTGTACTTTCCGCGCTTTCGGCGAGCAGCGGAATCACCTGACCGGCAATCAGGAAGGCACAGGTACCGGCAACAATGGTGGAGGCATACGCCAAGATCACGGTTTTACCCAGGAGTTTACCCGAGTTACGCGGCAAGCTGGCAATACCACTGGCGATAAAGAACAGAATAATCAGTGGGATGGTAAAGTTGATCAGTTCTCCGATCAGGGACTTGGCAGTCAGTAGCAGACGGATAACCCAGTCGGGGGCATAAAAGCCCAAGAGTAGCCCGGCCAGTATCCCGGCAATGAGCTTGGCGATAAGTTTCATGAGAAGAATCCTGTACTAAATTCTAATGGCTATATTTTTTATTGCTAACAGTTACGAACTGTGTAGCTGTATCTAACAAAATACCATAACGAACTGGAGATTTCTGTGACTAATTGCGGGGAGTGACAGGAGGCGGGGTGTAAATGAAACAGGCGGTTAGAAACCGCCTGTGGAGAGAAGCATCAGAATATCCGGTGGGGATTTTTCCCGCAGCAGATTACAGGCTCTGAGTGAAAGTACGGGTGATCACGTCGCGCTGCTGCTCTGGAGTCAGAGAGTTAAAACGTACCGCGTAACCCGATACACGGATGGTCAGCTGCGGATATTTTTCTGGATGGTTGACTGCATCTTCCAGCGTTTCACGTTGCAGCACGTTGACGTTCAGGTGCTGACCACCTTCAACACGTACAGTGGGTTGTACGTCCAGCGCTACTTCACGGTATTCGATGTCGCCCAGATCGTTAACTGGAACGATTTGATCTTCAGCGTATTCGCTCTTGGCACATACACAACGCGCTTCACCGGTGGTGCTGTCCAGCAACCAGAAAGAGTTCAGCAGTGCATCATTGGCAGCTTTGGTGATCTGAATCCCAGTAATCATAGCGATCTCCCGCAAGGTAATTATAGAAAGAGTTGATAGTTTACAACCTTTGTTGATGGTTATTGTGTGACCTTGTTTGATGTATGTCAATATCCTGATTCAAAGTAAGGTTTATCTAGATGCATAAAAATGATCTTGCGCACATCGTAAGATGCGCGCTAGTGAAAGGAAATTGATCTGGATTCGGTTTTGCGGTTAACGCTTTTCTATTTTGTCGAACTGCAACACGTTCATGAAATCGTGTTGATACTGCTCTTCCAATGAGTGACGCCAGTATTGGTTAGAGAGAGGGAGCAGGAAAAAGTATTCGCGGGCGGTGTCAGTGACAAACGCCATGCCGAGCGGCATCAGTTCGTGATGAATATCGTGCACAAAGTCCACGCTGAATTTGGTCCGTCCGCTGAGTTGGCTGATGTCCTTACGGGTCAGATAAACCCCTTGCTTATTGTTTTTAAAGCGCTCAAACAGCCAGTGAGCAAACTCTTTTGCGCTGATCATCGACATAAGTTGCCTCACGCACAGTCAGAGGGATAGTGTTAACAGTTTAGCAACAAGCCGAGCGCTGCGCCAAAAAGCGGCGGCGAAATGCGACATTAACGCAGATCTGAGCGTGGCACCCGGCGACAAGGCTGGATAAGCCGGTGCTTAAGGGGGTAAGCTTACGGGTTGTTAACGATTATTAGAGTGGAGATGCACATGCCCGAGCTGAACTGGAGCGATGTGATTGGCGCAGAAAAGCAGCAACCCTATTTTCTGGACACCATAGCCTATGTCGCGGCCGAACGCGCAGCCGGTAAGGAGATTTATCCGCCGGAGCATGATGTGTTCAATGCCTTTCGCTACACCCCGTTTGAACAGGTGAAAGTGGTGATCTTGGGTCAAGATCCGTATCACGGGCCGAATCAGGCACACGGTTTGTGTTTCTCGGTACAGCCGGGCATACCGACGCCGCCTTCGCTGGTTAACATGTATAAAGAGTTGGCTCAAGATATTCCGGGTTTTCAGATCCCACCGCATGGCTACCTGAAAAGTTGGGCCGACCAAGGTGTATTGCTGCTCAACACCGTGCTGACGGTGGAGCGTGGTCAGGCTCATTCGCATGCCAAACTGGGCTGGGAAACCTTTACCGATCGCGTGATTGCGGCCATTAATGAACATCGTCAGGGAGTGGTATTCCTGTTGTGGGGGGCGCATGCGCAGAAAAAGGGGCGCATTATTGATCGTCAGCGCCACCATGTGCTGACTGCGCCACATCCATCGCCACTCTCGGCACACCGTGGTTTTCTCGGTTGCCGTCATTTTTCACAGACTAATCAGCTGTTATTACAGCAACATAAGTCGCCGATCGACTGGCAACCTGTGCTCTAAATCGAGCTATCCACGTGCTAAATGCACGGTCGGTGTTGCATAGCTGAAACGCGTCAACAAAAGTGTGTGAGGTTGATTAAAAAAACAGCATTTATCCTAAGTCGGGGCGGCTGGGAGTGGTACAACAAGGAAAGTGGGGTGTCACAGGGAATGCAAGCGCCACCAGAGGGCTACGGGGATCGTTTTACGCGGATGCTCAGTAGCGGCGAGGCCAGTGAAGCTCTGTGGCTCAAGACGATTCCCAAGACCTGTGCCTAAGACAAGGAGAAGAGCATGCTGCTGACACAGTTGACGCGAGAGCATACCAATATCAGCCGACTGTTGGCGGTTTTGGAAGAGGAGCTGGCCGGACTGACGCGCGGTGAGGGCATTAACTACCGCCTGTTACGGGATGTGGCGGAGTACCTGATCCCGCACGCCGAACAGCACCATCACTGCGTGGAAGATAGGATTTACGCCTATTTTAGTACCCAATATCCGGATGATGCTGTGCAAATAGCTTCGCTAGCGCAGGCGCATGTCGCTCTGGCGGCGGCGTGCCAGCAATTTTACGCGCTGGTACAGATGGTGATGGCTGATCAGATTATTCCGACCGCCTTGCTGACCGAGAAGGTACGCCATTTCATTGCCCTGCAACGCCAGCATATCGTGCTGGAAGAGCAGCATATCTTTCCGCTGCTGAAAACTACGCTGCGCCCGACGGACTGGCAACAGCTGAACGTACAGTTACAGCCATTGACAGCTGATCCACTGTTTGGTGAGGCTATCACGGCGCAATATGTACAGCTGGCGACCCGTTTGCAAGGTGCCGTAAGGTAATCTCTCTGTCGGTGTGATAATGGCAGACCCGCCCACTGGCGGGTCTGAAAAGGGGCTTAGAAACGCAGGTCTTCCAGTGAATAGTCGTTTAGAATATCGATGCTTTTCAGTTCGCGTTGCAGGCGGTACTTGTCTTTCAGTGCTTCGATCTCACGCCATTTCCTTTTCTTCTGCTGTTTTCCTCCACGTGCAGTTTTCTCACTCGTGTCAGTTTCGTCGAAGAAATACCCTTCCATGGTGTTACCTCGCTACGTTTTAGTACTACGTGGTTAGTCGGTTTCGGTAATAGCACAGCAAGGTTGAAAATAGAACAAGTTGGTGACGGTTTTGTTGTGTGGCGATGAATTATTTTCTGCCCTGTGATCGGCAACAAAAAAGGTGCGATATACGCACCTTTTTGCAAGTAGTTGCATAGCAACCGACGATTACAGACGCGCTTCGATCATCTGCTCCAGCTTGCCTTGGTCTACGGCAAACTTGCGGATACCGTCAGACAGTTTTTCTACTGCCATTGGATCTTGGTTGTGCTGCCAGTAGAACTCAGCTTCGGTCATGCGTGCTGGACGTGGCAGGACTTCACCGTGGTAAGCCAGTTTCACCGGCAGTTCGCCTTCGGCATCCGCCAGCTCTTGCAGCAGGTTCGGGCCGATAGTCAGACGATCACAGCCTGCCAGTTCAGTGATTTCACCAATATTACGGAAGCTGGCACCCATGACGACAGTCTGGTAGCCGTGTTGCTTGTAATAGTTGTAGATAGTGGTGACGGAAATCACGCCCGGATCTTCATGCGGTGCAAAGCTCTTTTGCTCGGTGTTGGCTTTGTACCAATCCATGATGCGGCCGACAAATGGCGAAATCAGGAACGCACCGGCTTCGGCGCAAGCACGTGCTTGGGCGAAGGAGAACAGCAGAGTCAGGTTACAGTTGATCCCTTCTTGCTCCAGAATTTCAGCCGCGCGAATACCCTGCCAAGTGGAGGCCAGTTTGATCAGAATACGGTCATTGCTGATCCCCGCTTCGTTGTACAAACGGATCAGCTTACGGGCTTTGGCTAAGCTTGCTTCGGTGTCATAAGACAGACGTGCATCGACTTCGGTAGAAATGCGGCCCGGAACAATTTTCAGAATTTCCAAACCGATGTTGACGGCCAGTTTGTCGGCGGCATCAACGATTTGCTGGGCTTTGTCCTGACTCTGTGCCTTAGCATAACGAACGGCATCATCGATCAGCGGCGCGTACTCCGGGATCTGGGCTGCGTTGAGGATCAGTGACGGGTTAGTGGTGGCATCTTCCGGTTGGTAACGTTTGATGGCTTCGATGTCGCCAGTGTCCGCTACAACGGTGGTGAGTTTGCGTAGAGCAGAGAGTTTGTCAGCCATTTGTAGTTATCTCGACGTTGGTGTGCGTGGAAAAACCGGTTATCGGATTATCCGGATAATTCAGTACACGGCTGCGTATGTCAGTCGATGTCAGGCAGCAAACAAAGTAAAGAGGTAATGGAGCCAACCCCCATGCTGCACTGGCATCCATTGCATATGCAGATCCTTCCTGGTTGGCTTGTGATAATAGCACGCGTGGCATACCTGAGTAAGGGTATCGGTTTTTGCGGAAACGGTTATCCGGTGTGATCTTTGTAACAATTTTCAGTGTATGCTATCTTCTTTTTGCGCAATCGTTTGGTTATCAATTGCAAATTGACCTTTTTATCTATACACCGTTACCCTGTTTTGGTTCTACGGCAGAACATTCTGCTTTGCAGCAGTGCCAACTGTAGTGATTGCAGCAGAAATAAGCTCTGAAGAAACGGAGCAACTATAATAATTTTAATATTAATTGTTTGATTTTTAACTATTTTTCAGAGGGTTTGCTGTGAATGCCTTAATCTCGTTTATTAACGATCTCCTATGGGGATCGGTGCTTATCTATTTCTTGCTGGGAGCGGGACTCTTTTTCACGCTGCGATTGGGATTTTTGCAAGTCCGTCATTTCGGCCACATGTTCTCCATTTTGCGCCGCAGCCGCCGTTCCGATGATTCCGGGATTTCCTCTTTTCAGGCGCTATGTACCAGTCTGGCTGCCCGTGTCGGTACCGGTAACTTAGCGGGTGTCGCCGTCGCGTTGACGCTGGGCGGCCCAGGGGCCATTTTCTGGATGTGGGTGGTCGCTTTCATCGGTATGGCGACGGCGTTTGTCGAAAGCACACTGGCTCAGCTGTACAAGATTAAAGACGATCAAGGCAATTACCGTGGTGGCCCAGCCTACTACATGGAAAAAGGCCTCGGCATGCGTCGGATGGGGGTGCTGTTCTCTATCTTCTTGATCATTGCCTTCGGTCTGGTATTTAACGCCGTGCAGTCTAACTCCATTGCGCAGGCGATGCATGTGGCCTTCGGTGTGCCACAGATGGGCGTGGGCATGGGTCTGGTGGTGCTGACGGCGGTGATCATCTTTGGTGGGGTGCGTACCATCGCCCGCGTGGCCGAGCTGATTGTGCCGGTGATGGCGCTGGTGTACTTGCTGCTGGCGCTGTATGTGGTCGGCATCAACATCAACAAGCTGCCGGATGTGATTGCACTGATTGTGAAGAGTGCCTTTGGTTGGCAGGAAGCTGCGGCCGGTACACTGGCGTACACGATTAGCCAAGCCATGGTTAACGGCGTGAAACGCGGCCTGTTCTCCAATGAGGCAGGGATGGGATCGGCGCCAAATGCGGCGGCGGCGGCATCGCCCTATCCACCGCACCCAGCGTCACAAGGTTATGTGCAGATGCTGGGGGTGTTTATGGACACCATCGTGATCTGTACCGCTACTGCGGCGATTATCCTGACGTCCGGGACGTTGGAAACCGGTCAGGGCATGAGTGGGATCGATTTGACCCAGCGCGCCTTGTCGACCGCAGTGGGTGATTGGGGCGCGATCTTTATCGCGGTGGCCGTGTTCTTCTTTGCCTTTACCTCCATCATTGCTAACTACGCGTATGCGGAAACCAACTTAGTGTTCTTGGAGCACAACGGTAATAAGCGTTTACTGATGTTCCGCTGCATGGTGCTGGGCATGGTGGTTTTCGGTGCGGTGGCCGAGCTGCCGATTGTCTGGGCGATGGCGGATATCTCCATGGGCCTGATGGCACTGACCAACCTGATTGCTATCCTGCTGCTGTCCGGCACCGCTATCAAGCTGGCTAAGGATTACAACGAGCAGCTGGACTCCGGCAAACTGCCGGTATTCGATGTGCGTAAGTACCCAGAGCTGCACAGTCAGCTGGAGCCGGGTATTTGGGATGATCCGGACGCACTGCGTAAGATGGCCGAATAACTTTTCCGGCTATTACAGCGATTGAAAAAAGCCACGCGGGGAAGCCTTCAACCCCGCGTGGCTTTTTTGTTACAGTACGCAATCAAATAGGATCGACTCTCAGGAGAGTCACGGCGACGCTGGCATGGCGGCGCGCCACTGAATTTTGTCGCATGAGGATGAGCGCGCTATGTTGATTGTTATCTCACCGGCTAAAACGCTGGATTACAGCAGCCCGCTGGCTACCACCCGCTTTACTCAGCCTACGCTGCTCGCACCAGCGGCCGAGCTG
>JBOFCH010000321.1:0-3603 GCA_051645985.1 Plesiomonas sp.
GATACTGCTTCAATGTTGGTAAACGCAAGAAACCTTTCGCCAAGCCCGCACCTTCACGGTTATAAAAACGGCCATCCTCAGCCTGAATGGCATAGTAATCTTTACCGGCCGAATTCAAACGTACCGCTTTAACTTCACCCGAACCGGTGACTTTGCCATCCAAAAACTCACGGGACATCAGCACGCTGAATTTATCGCCTTTTTTCAGCTTGCGAAAATCAACCTGCCACTGCAACGCCTTAGTGACTTGCTGGATCTCACGGGTCGACAACCCGGCCGCTTTAGCACTGGAGACAAAACTGCCATCAATAGTGCCCGCAACCCGATCATTTTGCCAAGTCCCCTGCATCGTCTCAACAGAACGCTTGTATGCACCGTTATCGGCACGATCATACACTCGCGTTTCACGGTTGTTGACAACCCACGTCAGCTGTTTAAGCAAGCCATCGTCATCCAGCTTCCAGCTCAACTCCTGGCCGATACCTAAACGCTGAACTTCAGGGTTACTTTTTGTCAGTGCATGCACATCCGACATATCAATGCCGTACTGTGTCAAAATACTGCTGAGCGTTTCACCACTTTCAACGGTGTGCTCATGAACGGCCTCTTCCAGCTTCTTATCCAGATCATCTTTCTCTGGCTCCAGCTCGGGCGCATCATTTGGCATCACCTGATCCAGTGGCTCACTGGCCTCCGGCTGCAAATCACGCTGGCTTTCAATATCCAGCGCAATTTCGCGCTTAAGCGGGGAATGATTCAACACCGGATTCCACGCAGCCACAGCCAGTGTTAATGCGGTGAGCATTCCCAGCAGCACTTTATGTAATCGTGGCAGGCCGTTAAGAGCTAGCGATACTGACCTGACAAATTCTTGCACTTTGTTACCCCAATTTTTTTTATTTACTCAGGCAACTCGCATATTGTTGGGAGAGTTGCTCTAAAAACTGCACATAGCTGTCCTTGCCGAGAGAAACTTTCTCGCCGAGCGGATCAAGCGTACCTATATTGACCGCGGTGCCGCGCGCGACAGCGTCAATCACTGCTGGTCTGAACTGGGGTTCAGCAAACACGCACGAAACCTGATGTTGCTCTATCTTTTGCTTAATGGCGCTCAATGTTCTAGCTCCAGGCGTCAGCACTGGGTTCACAGTGAAATGCCCAACATTGTTCAAACCGGCAAAAGACTCAAAATAGCTGTACCCGTCATGAAACACAAAATACCCGTGCTGCTTGACTGGGTTCAGTATGCTACCAATTTTTTCAGGTAAATGGTTAATCTGCATTTGAAAATATTGCAGATTCGCCTTCACTTTGTCTTTTTGGTCTGGGAAAAGTTCCTGCAAACGTTCAGAAATTGCGACAGCTGTATATAAAGCAATCTCTGGTGACATCCAGACATGTAAATCGGTGGAACCATGATCATGCGCATGGCCGTGATCGCCACCCTGCTCTTCTGCATCTTCGTCATTATCGCCAGCATGACGCAATAGCGGCATGACCGAAGATAAGTTTTTTACTTTTATTTGCTGATTATTGGCTTTTTCTGTGAGTGGCTTCACTAAAAATGGCTCCATCTCATCGCCAATCCACACCACTAAATCCGCTTTATTTATCCGTTTGATGTCCGACGGGCGTAGCGCATAATCGTGTGGTGAGGCACCATTGGGTAGCAAAACCTCGGTATCGGTAACCCCATCAGCAATCGCGGCAGCGATAAATCCCAATGGCCGAACCGATACCAATACCCCAGCAAAAGTTTGTATCGGCAACAAAGCCAAGAAACTGAGTAGACAAATCCGCTTAATCATACAAAAATCCTTCGAGTACCCGACGTAATTTTGTTATAATATAACATCACATTTTTTGATCATACCTATTTTTATCGCCACAAACCGTGCCAGACACAGCTAACTCAGGTCATACAGACACCATGTCAACACTCATCGAACTTCACCACATTGATGTCGTTTTGGGTGAGCGAAAAGTCCTCAACAACATTTCGCTCAATATCAAAAAAAAACACATCATCACCTTGCTTGGCCCCAATGGCGCGGGTAAATCGACCTTGGTCCGGGTGGTGCTTGGCTTACTACAGCCAACGGCCGGACACATTGTCCGCTCCGGCGCCTTAAAAATTGGCTATGTGCCACAAAAACTGCATCTGGATGCCACCTTACCGTTGACCGTGCGACGCTTTCTGGCGCTGAAAAAAACCGCCAGTCCGGAAGATATGTTGGCCGCGGTCAGCAAGGTCAATGTGTTGCATTTGCTTGAGCAACCGATGCAAAAGCTCTCCGGTGGAGAAACTCAGCGGGTATTACTGGCTCGTGCATTGATGAATAAGCCGGATCTATTGGTACTGGATGAACCCATGCAGGGCGTGGATGTGAATGGACAAGCCGCGCTGTATGACCTCATCACCGTACTGCGTGATGAGTTGGACTGTGGGGTGCTCATGGTGTCCCATGACTTGCATCTGGTGATGGCTAAAACCGATGAGGTGCTGTGCTTGAATCAGCATATTTGCTGTTCCGGTACGCCAGAAGATATTTCTCATCATCCAGAATTTATCTCGATGTTTGGCCGCCAGTTACCGGGCAAACTGGCGCTATACCAACACCATCATGATCACCGACATGCCTTAAATGGTCAGGTTATCCATACTCATCATCAAGGATGCCGCCATGATTGAGATTTTATTACCCGGCTGGTTGGCCGGTATGTTGCTGACCTTGGCTACCGGCCCGTTAGGCTCATTCGTGGTCTGGCGCCGTATGGCTTATTTTGGCGATACCTTGGCGCACGCCTCCTTGCTCGGTGTCGCACTCGGCTTGCTGCTGGATGTTAATCCGTACATCACCATTTTGGGGCTTACCCTGACACTGGCCGCGGTACTGGTATGGTTGGAGCACAAACCACAACTGGCCGTCGATACCCTACTCGGTATTCTGGCCCACAGTAGCTTGTCACTGGGTTTGGTGACCGTCAGTTTAATGTCCGATGTACGGGTCGATCTGATGGCTTACCTGTTCGGTGATTTGCTGGCGATCACGTGGCTAGATATTGTCTGGATTGGTCTGGGTGCCTTACTGGTTCTGGGCGTATTGTGCTGGCAATGGAATGCACTGCTGTCCGTTACTATCAATCCCGAGTTGGCGTTTGTCGATGGTATCAACCTAAATCGCATGCGTCTGCTGCTAATGCTGACCACGGCCATCACCATCGGTCTGGCGATGAAGTTTGTCGGTGCCTTGATCATCACCTCCTTGCTGATCATCCCGGCCGCAACGGCGCGTCGCTTTGCTAGCACACCGGAACAAATGGCAGTCACAGCCTCAATATTTGGCATGCTGTCAGTCACCGGCGGTCTGTTGCTGTCGTGGTTTTATGATACGCCCGCCGGCCCTTCGGTCGTCATCTGTTCAGCGGCACTCTTTATGCTCAGTCTGCTGAAAAAGCAGCGGGCGTGATAATCGGTCTTGACTGATTAACTGTTTTTGCATACCAACATGAAAAAGCCGGCATAACGCCGGCTTTTTCATGTTGCCATGATGACAGACTCAGCACATAACGCTTACCAGCCGGTCACCTGACGCAGCGCCT
>JBOFCH010000322.1:0-4203 GCA_051645985.1 Plesiomonas sp.
TTAAGCGCACACGTTACAGCGACGCAGCGGCATGTTGACCGGAAGTCTGAAACGCCAGCCCCACCGCCAGTGATTGCAGCAAACACAAGGTGGCCGACTGCGAGCGAAACGCGCCAACTTGCGCCTCTTTGACCACAAAACAGACATCGCTCAAGGATGCTAACGGACTGATCTGACTGTCGGTGATCACAATCTGACGCGCGCCGGTCTGCGAGGCTTTTTCACTGACCATCACCGTTTCCTCAGCGTATGGGGTGAAGCTGATCGACAGCACCACATCCTCACGGCCCATCAGATTGAGCTGCTCCGCCAGCATGCCACCCAAGCCATCCAGCAACACGACGCGCCGCTCCAGATGGCTCAGGGCGTAGCGCAAATAGGCCGCAGCGCTGAACGAGCGACGCAGGCCAATCACATAAATAGTCTGGGCCTGCTCCAACAAATCGACAGCACGCTGCATCTGATCGGCGGGAGTATGTACCACCAGCTGCTGTAACGCCTGTGCGTTGGCACGGGCAAACTCCTGCAAAATATCGTGCGGCTGATCGGCCGCGCCCGCCCCTTCCATCTCGCGGAACAGACGCGCACGCTCGGTATAGTTGGCGGTTTCCTTGACCAGATCCAGACGGAATATCTGTTTCATTTCATTGAAACCACTAAAACCAAAGGTATTGGCAAACCGGATCAAGGTGGAGGGAGGCACGCCGGCTTCCTTGGCAATCACCGCTACCGTCTGCATAGCCACGGTATTTTTATTATCAATCACATACTTGGCAACCTGTTGCAGACGCTTGCTTAACTCTGCATAGCGGGTACGGATCTGGTCTTGCAACTCGGCAAAATTCTTAGCACTGCTCACACGCCTCTCCCCCGTTATATCCCTGCTCTGCTGTATCGGGCGTCGCCTGAAGTTGGCTATCGCGCAGCAGAAAAAGTGTTGGTGCTGACCTTAAATAATAGAATATCTGTTCTGTTATTCTATATCTATGAAAGATTTGAATAAATTAAGACACAAAAAATCGCTGTCGCCTACTCAGCACCGTGCTGAACGGCATCGGGATCACAAAACAGAATAATGAAATCACTTTATGTTTAAATGAAATAAATATTTCATTATGCTTTTCGCATGACATCTTTGATCCTGCTGACAGAGAGAGAAACCGAATGGATATCGTACACAACTTTATCGGTGGCCGACTGATCCCGAGCCGCAGCGAACGTCTGGCCCCGGTGTTTAATCCCGCGCTTGGCGAGCCGGTACGGCAGGTTGCACTCAGCACCGTGGCCGAAGTCGAACACGCGATCAGTGTCGCCGATGCGGCCTTCCCGGCATGGTCACGCACCCCGCCACTGCGCCGCGCCCGTGTGATGTTTCGTTTTAAAGCCTTGCTGGAGCAGCATAAAGATCGGCTGGCACGCCTGATCGCCGAAGAGCACGGCAAGATCCTGTCTGATGCCCACGGTGAGCTGGTACGCGGCTTGGAAGTGGTGGAGTTTGCTTGCGGTATTCCGCATCTGCAAAAAGGCGAACACTCGGCCAATGTGGGAACGGGCGTCGATAGCCATTCGCTGATGCAACCGCTCGGGGTGTGCGCCGGGATCACGCCGTTTAACTTTCCAGCGATGGTGCCGATGTGGATGTTCCCGATTGCGCTGGCCACTGGCAATACCTTTATTCTCAAGCCATCGGAAAAAGACCCGTCACTGGTACTGGCGCTGGCCGAGCTGCTGCAAGAAGCTGGCCTGCCCGATGGCGTGTTCAATGTGGTTAACGGTGACAAAGAAGCCGTCGATGTATTGCTGACCGATCCGCGCATTCAGGCGGTGAGCTTTGTCGGCTCCACACCGATTGCGGAGTACATTTACTCGGTCGCCTCGGCGCACGGTAAACGCTGTCAGGCGCTGGGCGGCGCAAAAAACCACTGTATCGTGATGCCGGATGCCGATCTGGACATGACGGTTAACGCGATTATGGGTGCGGCATTTGGCGCGGCAGGCGAGCGCTGTATGGCGCTGTCGGTGGCGGTGGCGGTTGGTGATGAGGTAGCTGATGCGCTGATCGCAGGCGTCAAAGCGCGCATTGCCAGCATGCGTGTCGGCCCGGGAATAGTGCCAGAAGGCGAGCCAGAAAATGACATGGGGCCAGTGATCTCGGCCCAGCACCGCGCGTCTATCCTGCACTATATCGATTCTGGCGTTGAACAAGGCGCGAGCTTGTGTGTCGATGGGCGTCACTTTAAGGTCGCCGGTCACGAGCAAGGCTTCTTTGTCGGCCCAACCTTGTTTGATAGGGTTACCCCAGAGATGCGGATCTACCAAGAAGAGATTTTCGGGCCGGTGCTGTGCGTGGTGCGCGCCCCCGATTATCACACCGCACTGGAGCTGATTAATCGTCACCAATACGGTAACGGTACGGCCATTTTCACCCGCGACGGTGAAACCGCGCGCCAATTTGGCGAACAAGTACAAGTTGGGATGGTGGGGATTAACGTGCCCATTCCTGTGCCGATGGCGTTCCACAGTTTCGGTGGCTGGAAGCGTTCGGTATTCGGCCCTCTGAATGTGCATGGCAGTGACGGTGTCCGTTTCTATACCCGCATGAAAACCATCACCAGTCGTTGGCCCGCAGGCGTGCGCTTAGAGCAGCATAGCGGCACCTTTACCATGCCAACCCTCGAGTGAGGTAGGCGCAAAAGCCAAGCGCTATTGCAGAACATACGTGGTGGGACTTGGTGGGATGAAAAACGCCAATGACAGCAACAAAAAAGCCGGCAATGCCGGCTTTTTTATCGCTTATTGATTAGCGTATTATCGCCTATCTATTATTACCTAACCTCATGATCACTTAACCCCGCCCAATCCAGAGGCGTACATCCATTACCATTACGCAGATCGTGGACTGACGCGTTAGCGATATAAGTTAAGTGCGGCGATTTTTCATTTGCCGCTGCAAGTTCAGCAGCAATTCAGCTTCAGCCTTCGGCAGTTCACACTCTTGCATCAGTTCATCCAAACCGGCACCCATTTCGGCCAGCTTGGCTGCTCGGCTATACAGTCGATGCTCTGGATCGATATACGTGACTTCATTCAGTTTAACGCTGAACTGCTCTTGCCGTTCCACCAGCTGATGCAACTCATTTCCCAGACCGATAAAGCCGCCACGCAGCTCCTCGATATTTTTTCCGGTCGCATCAAACTGACGCCGGGCGGCTTTCAGCAATACTTCGCTGGCCTCAACCCGGCGTAGAATGGTTTTATGTTGCCGCCACAGAGAAATCAGGCTCCAGACTAAACCGGCACAGACCACACTCAGTACCGCTACGGCAACCATTAATCCAATCATTACAGACCACTCAACTCATCCCACTCATCGTTGGTCAGTAATTTATTCAAATCTACCAGAATTAACAACTCTCCATCGCGATTGGAGACGCCCTGAATGAAGCGCGAGCTTTCATCGGTGCCCACATTCGGGGTTTTGTCGATCTCGGAGGCGCGCAGATAAACCACTTCGGCTACGCTGTCGACCAAAATACCGATCACTTGCTGTTCGGTTTCGATGATCACGATCCGAGTATTGTCGGTCACATCACTCGGATACAGACCAAACCGGGAGCGGGTATCAATCACGGTCACCACGTTGCCACGCAGGTTGATGATACCCAGCACGTAAGACGGTGCACCCGGCACTGGCGCAATTTCGCTGTAACGCAGCACTTCACGCACCTGCATTACGTTAACGCCGTAGGTTTCTTCCCCCAGATTGAAGGTTACCCACTGTAATACTTTGTCGCGGCTTTCGCCGGTACCGACAGCACTGCTGCTATTCATTGGTGATTCCTTAATGATTATTCACAACCGACTTCAATCATGATCCGCTGGGCAACCCGCTCCAGTGGCAAGATTTCCGCGGCAATACCGGCTTTAACAATGGCTTGTGGCATACCGTACACCACACAGCTCTCTTCATCCTGTGCCCAAATGGTCGCGCCCTGCTCGTGCAGCAGTTTGGCCCCATCACGACCATCCGCACCCATACCGGTTAATACCACTGCCAGAACCTTGTCGCGGTACTGCCGCGCGCAAGAGGCAAAGGTAATATCGACACACGGTTTGTAGTTCATGCGCTCGCCACCATCGAGGATCCGAATCCGCATCGATCCCGGACGTCCATCCAGCACCATTTGTTTACCACCCGGTGCC
>JBOFCH010000323.1:0-5234 GCA_051645985.1 Plesiomonas sp.
GCAAATCCCATCGCTGCTGCTTTCCATTGCGGCGGCCATCATGGTGACCCGTCAGAATCGCTCCGAGAACATGGGCGAGCAGCTGGTGCAGCAAATGACCGGCAATCCGAAGTCGTTGATGATTGCCACCGGCATTCTGTTCGTGATGGGGATCGTCCCCGGCATGCCACACATCGCATTCTTGTCCTTGGCGTTGGCGTGTGCCGGTCTGGTGTACTGGAAGCTGGAGCAGCAGAAGAAACAAGCAGTGCTGGAAAAAGAGCAAGCCGAGGCACCCACCGAAGCCTTGCCGGCCCCGCTGCGCGAGCTGTCGTGGGATGATGTTCAGCCGATTGACATCATCGGGCTGGAAGTGGGCTACCGTTTGATCCCGCTGGTGGATCGCAACCAAAACGGTGAGCTGCTGGAGCGTATCAAAGGGGTGCGCAAAAAATTATCGCAGGACTTGGGCTTTTTGCTGCCCTCGGTGCATATTCGCGACAATTTAGAGCTGCAACCGAGCACCTACCGCATCGTCCTGATGGGGGTGAACTACGGAGAGGCGGAAATCCGTCATGACTGTGAGCTGGCTATCAATCCCGGTCAGGTTTTTGGCCCGATTGATGGTCAGGTGACCCGCGACCCGGCCTTTGGCTTGGAGGCGGTGTGGATTGCGCCAGAGCAGCGCGAACATGCGCAGGCGCTCGGCTATACCGTGGTGGATGCGGCAACCGTAGTGGCGACTCACATCAGCCAAGTATTGATCAATAACGCCTCGCAACTGATCGGTCACGAAGAGGTGCAAAACCTGTTGCAAATGCTGTCGCGCAGCGCGCCGAAACTGGTGGAAAACTTTACGCCAGAAACCCTGCCATTGGGTACGGTGGTGAAGGTGTTGCAAAACCTGCTGAGCGAAGCCATCCCGGTGCGCGATATTCGAACCATCGTACAAACGCTGACCGAATATGCACCGCGTAGCCAAGATCCCGATGTACTGACTGCCGCGGTACGTATCGCGCTGCGTCGCATGATCGTGCAGGAAATCAACGGCAATGCCGGCGAACTGCCGGTGATCACGCTGGTTCCGGAGCTGGAACAGATGTTGCATAAAACGATGCAGGCGGCGGGCGGCGATGCCGGTGGCATTGAGCCGGGTCTGGCCGAACGTTTACAACAATCCCTGTTGCAGGCGGCGCAAGATCAAGAATTGCAGGGTGAACCTGCGGTACTGCTGACATCTGGGGTGCTGCGCTCCACCATGGCGCGTTTTGTGAAGAACGCGATACCAAGCTTACGGGTACTTTCTTATCAGGAAGTGCCGGATGATAAACAAATTCGAATCGTTAATTCAGTCGGGCGATAAAACCGTCAGGGGTCAGTGTTGAAGATCAAACGTTTTTTTGCCAAAGACATGCGCGAAGCTCTGGAGCAGGTGAAAGAGCATCTGGGGCCGGATGCCGTCATCATGTCCAATAAGAAAGTGGCAGGCGGGGTAGAAATTGTAGCCGCGTTTGATGATGCCGCTTCCGCCGCGCCGGTCAGCCGGCAGGATGACAATGAAGCCATTAAGCGGGAGCTGGTCAGTCAGCTCACCGCGGCTCGCAAGCGCCTGATGGAAGAGAGCAAGGGGCTAAAATCGGGAACGCAGTCCGGCTTAGGCTATGCTTCGGCCAGTGGCCGCACGTCAGCGACCGACAATGCGCCATCATCTTTGCCCTCATTTTATGCTCGCGGTCGTGAACCTGAAGAGGCTCCGGTAGATTCCCTGAGTGCCTTGCTGGATCGCCAGCAACGTTTTCGTCAAGAAGGTCAGGGGCAGGCGTCAGGCATGCAAAAAAGCACAGCCAATACCGCCGCCGGTCATGGCAATCAGGCCGCGCATTCGCGCAGCGACGCCTCTCGCCAGCCGAGCGCGGAATCCCCGGTGAACGGTGGAGCGCGCTATGCCAACCTTGATCCGCTTTCCAATACCGAATCGCGCCCGCGTTCGCGCTCACAAGAAAATCAGCGCGCCCTTGAGCAGATGCGCAGTGAGATGCAGTCTATCCGCCGGTTGCTGGAGCATCAGGTTTCCAATCTGATGTGGCAGGAGATGGAGCGCAAAGAGCCGGTACGGGCGATGCTGATTGAGCGTCTACTGAAGATGGGCTTCCCGGAGCATCTGGCGGAACAGCTGGTGGGCTATATCCCAGAGAAAACGGAGCTGACACAAGCCTGGTCACTGGTACTGGAGCTGCTAACCGATCAACTGATGATTTCGGATGACAACCTGCTCAGTCGTGGCGGGGTTGTTGCGCTAGTCGGCCCCACTGGGGTCGGGAAAACCACCACCATCGCCAAACTGGCGGCCCGCTATGCCATGGAGTACGGCGCGGAGCATATCGCCTTGGTGACCACCGACTCTTATCGGATTGGCGCCCACGAACAATTGGCCACTTACGGACGAATTTTAGGCTGTCCGGTGCGAGCGGCTAAAGATGCGGACGAACTGGCCGCTGTATTATATCAGCTGCGGCATAAACACTTTGTCCTGCTGGATACGGCCGGGATGGGCCAGCGTGATTTGCGTCTGACAGAGCAGCTCAACACGTTGATGCAAACCCAAGGCGAACGTATCCGGAGCCTGCTGGTATTACCGGCCACCGCGCAGCGCAGTGTGCTGCAAGAAACGGTGGAACATTTTCGGCGCATCCCCCTCTCCGGCACTATTTTAACCAAGCTGGATGAGAGCTTAAGTTTGGGAGAGGTAATGAGCGTTACGATTCAAAACGCCTTGCCAATCAGTTACATCACCGACGGGCAGCGGGTGCCGGAAGATATCCGTATTGCCAGCCGGGAAAACTTAGTGAAACGGGCGGCAGAATTGTTGGATAAGGACATCTCTGTACAGCATTTTTGGACGAGCGAGCGTGCTCAGCCTCAGGCAGCGGACCTCTATGAGTAATGCAGTGTTAAATGATCAAGCCAGCGGTTTACGAAGTCTGGTACAGCCGGCCAAAACCAAGGTTATCGCCGTTACCGGCGGTAAAGGCGGGGTTGGAAAAAGTAACATCACCTTAAACATGGCCGTGGCCATGGCTCGTAAAGGATTACGGGTAATAATTTTTGATGCCGACCTTAGTTTGGCAAATGTCGATTTGCTGCTTGGGATCCGGGTAGGGCGTAACCTGTCACATGTGCTGGCTGGGTTGTGCGATTTGGAAGATATCATCGTTGAAGGGCCGTATGGCCTGAAGGTGATCCCCGCTTCGCCGGGCACCCAGTCGATGACCGATTTGTCTGCGGCGCAGCATGCGGGCCTCATCCGCGCGTTTAGCTCGCTGCAAGATCAGGTCGATGTCTTGTTGATTGATACCGCCGCCGGGATCTCTGACATGGTGATGAGCTTCTCGCGCGCCGCGCAAGATGTGTTGGTCACCGTGTGTGATGAGCCGACCTCGATTGCCGATGCCTATGCCCTGATGAAGGTGCTAAATCGTCAGCATGGTCTGACCCGGTTTAAGATTGTCGCCAACATGGTGCGCAGTTACCGCGAAGGGCTAGATCTGTTCAGCAAACTGAGCCGGGTCACCGACCGTTTTCTGGATGCGAATCTGGAGCTGGTGGCGTGTATTCCGCTGGATGAACATGTCCGGTTAGCGGTGCGTAAACAAAAAGTGGTGGTGGATGCATACCCGCAGTCACCGGCGGCGTTAGCGTTGAACACCTTGGCACAGCGCGCGAGCAGCTGGCCAGCGCCCAACCACCCGACCGGACATCTTGAGTTTTTTGTCGAGCGCCTGTTGCGCCGTCCCGTCATGATGCGGGAGGAAGAGAGCCGTGAGTAAAGCGCTGGCTTACAGCCAATGTCAGGATCGCAACAGCCTGCTGATGCGTCATGTTCCACTGGTGAAGCGAATTGCCTGTCATCTGATGGGGCGCTTGCCACCGAGTGTATTGCTCGAAGATCTGGTGCAGGCCGGCATGATCGGCCTGTTGGAAGCCCAGCAAAATTATGATGCCAGCAAAGGGGCCAGTTTTGAAACCTATGCTGGGATCCGGATCCGTGGTGCCATGTTGGATGAGATCCGGCGTGGTGACTGGATCCCGCGCTCTGTTCACCGTAATAGCCGCAGCATTACTGAGGCGATTGAAAATCTAGAAAAACAGCTCGGTCGTGACCCACGAGATAATGAAGTGGCGGCATATATGGAGGTCTCGATTGATGAGTACCACCACATGTTGCAGGACGTGAACGGCGGGAAAGTGATTGGCTTTGATGATCTCGGCGTACCCGAGGATGTGGCGTTTGCGCCGGAAGCTCGTCACGATGATTTACCGTTTCAGGGCGTGGAAAATGACAATTTCCAGCAGGCGCTGGCGGATGCCATTCGTAGCCTGCCGGAGCGCGAAGCGCTGGTGTTGTCACTGTATTACGATGAAGAACTGAATTTAAAGGAAATTGGCGCCGTACTTGGCGTAAGCGAATCGCGGATCAGCCAGATCCTGAGTCAGACGATGCATCGTCTGCGGGCCAAGCTGCATGCCTGGTCAGCCGTATAAGCGGCACGTTTTATTCACTCAATTGAGCACTACACCTCATCGGAGGCTACTTTGGACAAAAATATCAAAATCCTTATCGTTGACGACTTCTCTACGATGAGACGCATCATTAAGAACCTGCTGCGCGATCTGGGATTTAATAATACCCATGAAGCAGATGATGGCACTACCGCCTTACCAATGCTGCGCAATGGCGATTTTGATTTTGTCGTAACCGACTGGAACATGCCGGGCATGCAGGGGATCGATCTGTTGAAGACCATCCGTGCCGATGCGGATCTGCGTCATCTGCCGGTACTGATGGTGACCGCAGAGGCTAAGCGCGAACAGATTATTGAAGCGGCGCAGGCGGGCGTTAACGGCTACATCGTTAAACCGTTCACCGCGGCGACCTTGAAAGAGAAACTAGACAAAATTTTCGTGCGGATCCAGTAATCCCCACTGAACGGAAGAGATCCCATGATCACGCTCGAACAAGCCAAAGAGCTGGTGGCACTGCTGGAAAATGGTCAGCAGGAAGAAGCCAACCAGATAGTCCAGATGTTAGCGTCGCAAAGCTATAACACCCTATTCAATGAAGTGGGCAAAGTGACGCGGGTACTGCACAGCGGCCTGTCAGAATTCAGATTAGACCCGCGCTTGTCGCAACTGACCCAGCAGGATTTGCCGGATGCACAAGGCCGCTTGAATTACGTGGTTAGCATGACCGAAAC
>JBOFCH010000324.1:0-3486 GCA_051645985.1 Plesiomonas sp.
CTGGCTTGGTATTGCGGTGTGCTTGTTGCTGCTGATGCTGGGTACGGCACTGCTATCGGCTTATCCGTTTCTGCGTGATGCGTGGGTGTTGGTACTGTTATGGCCTCTGCTGGCGGTGATCAGTAAGCGACTGCACGACCGTGGCAAGCCGGCAGTGTTTTCTGCACTGCTGCTGATCCCAATTTTGTTTCCTGGGCTGGCACCGCACTTGACCGATCCACTCTGGCAGTGGGCGATAGCTCGCTTTATGCCGCTGTTTGTGCTGGTGGTGTTGGTGCTCGATTGCGGGGTGTTTCGCGGTCAGCCGGAAGCGAATCGTTTTGGCGCGGTGCCGACAGCCATTCGTTGGCGCGGGTAATGGCTGCGCGCTCACAGGGCATACAAGCTCTGCGTAATCTCAAACCGATAACATAAAAAAGTGGCCCATATGGCCACTTTTTGATCCAGCATCATTCGATTTTATCAGCGCTGATTGATAGCCACGTCTGAAATATTAACGCTCGCTCAGCAGGCGCAGATCAGGTTACCAGTAATGTTCGCTGGTGATCTGGCCGGGTTTACGACGCAGATGTTTGCTCAGGCCATATTGCTCTTTGAGCTGGGTCTGGGTGTCTCGCACCATCTGCGGATTACCGCACAGCATCAGGTGTGAATGCTCGCTATCCAGCGCCAAACCGGCGGCGTGCTCCAGTGCGCCACTGGCCAGCAGCGCCGGAATCCGTCCTTCCAGTCCGCCTGGATTTGGCTCACGGCTGACCACGGTCAGGCAGCGTAAGCGCCCGCCATATTGCTGCTCCAGCGCCCGCATCTGGGGTAAATAATTCAGGTCTTCTTGCCGGCGTACGGCGTGCACCAGACGCAAATTGTCAAAGCGCGCCAGCGCCTGTTGCTCGGCCAAGATAGACAGATATGGGCCGATGGCCGTTCCGGTGGCCAGCATCCACAAGTCGCGCGCAGGCGGGATCTCATCCAGCACAAAAAAGCCGTTGGCTTCACGGGTCAGCCAGATCCGTTCGCCCGGTTGCAGACGTTGGAGCGCCGGTGACAGACGTCCTTGCGGCACCTGAATGATGTAAAACTCCAGCTCTGGATTGGTCACGCCGTTGACATACGAGTAAGCGCGCTGTACTCGCTCGCCCTCTAACTCCAAGGCCAACTTGGTAAACTGACCGGCTTTGAACGGCGCGATCTCGGCCTCGGCGCGTACGCGCAGGGAGAACAACCGCTCGGTCCAGCGGTTGTTGCTGATCACCGTTCCTTCAACCCATTCGGTCATTGTTCTGACTCCTTATCCGGGTGAGATGCATCCGGTTGCGATGCGTGTGTCGGTAGCGCGGTGCTGATCCGGTAGCAGCAGTGCCGGTCACCACCAACAATATGTTCGGTGCGCTCAATCTGGCAGTCAGCACCTAATAAGCGTTGAAACAGGCGTAGCTCACTGTGGCAGAGCGCCTGACACTGGCTGGCGGCATGGCAGATTGGGCAGTGTTGTTCGGTCAGAATAAAACCGTGCTCTTCGGCCTGTAACGTGGCCATGTATCCATCTTGCTCACGCAGACGCACCAGCGCACTGAGGCGCGCTTCGAGGGTGGTGGCATGCGCCATCGCTTGGCTGTACTGGGCGGCTAATTGATCTTCGCGGCTTTGCAGCAGGGCCGGTAGCGCCTGTTCGCCGTATTGTGCGCGCACGGCCAGTAACAGATGCGCGGATAGTTCGGCGTGGCGATCGGGAAACTGAGCATGGCCCTGCGCCGTCAGGCTCCAGTAGCGCACCGGGCGGCCGATTTTGACCCGTTGATCTTCGTAGCGAACGAGGGCTTGCTGCTCCAGTTGCTGCATATGCTGACGCACCCCCATGGTGGTCATGCCGAGTTGCTCGGCCAGCGCCTTGACCGGTAACGGTCCCTGACTTTTCAGGCGGTGCAGGATGATATCTGCGGTTTTCATCGGATGACTCACAGGAGGACAGCAATTGTTAATATGTTGTGTATTATGCGCTCTGCTGTTTATAAAGCAATAGCTTTACTTAAGTGCGGCATGTCTGTGTTTCACCGTGGCCGGGTGACCGGTGACGGGCCAAAATCGGGTCTACGGAGTCAAACGTAAAGAATTTTTTCCATGCTGTGCGAGATTATTTGTACAGCGGCCGAGATAGCGTTACCGGATAAGGAGTTGTGAGCAAGCTCACGACTTTGCTATCGTATCGCACCTGACCATTTCGGTCGTTTTTCCATCTGATTTTCCCTTAATACCAAGTAGTAAACTCTGCACCTCACACTGTCAGCTCGCTGACGGTGGGGCGACGACAGGGTAACTGAAGCCTGATTAAAATGAATAAAGCAAAAGAAAACAAAATGTTGTGCTTGCTGATCCTGCTGGTGGCGGTCGGGCAGATGACTCAGACTATCTATGTGCCAGCCATGACGCAGATTGCCAGCGGGCTGATGGTTCGGCCGGGTGCGGTGCAAGCGGTGATGGCGGCTTATCTGCTGACCTATGGCTTATCGCAACTGGTGTATGGCCCGTTGTCAGATCGCTTTGGCCGTCGGCCGATGGTGCTGTCGGGATTATTGGTATTTGTGTTTGGCTGCGTGTTCGCACTGCTGGCGCCGTCACTGGATCTGTTGGTGGCGGGCAGTGCCATTCAAGGGATGGGAACCGGGGTCGCTGGCGTGATGATCCGTACCGTACCGCGCGATCTGTTTGAAGGCGCAGCGCTACGCCGAGCCAACAGCTTGATCAGTATGGGCATTATTTTCAGCCCGTTGTTAGCGCCGGTGCTGGGCGGCCTGCTGTCGACCCACTTTGGTTGGCGTGCCTGCTTTGTGTTCCTGCTGTGTCTGGGGATCGGGATATGGCTGGCGATGGCGGCATTGCTGCCGGAAACGCGCCCAGAAGCGGCGAAAAACAATGCCATGGGGCTGGTACGCAGCTATAAGCATTTGCTTGGCAACGGCGATTTCGTGGGCTATGTGCTGATGATGGTGTGTGCGCTGGCCGGGATCGCGGTCTTTGAAGCCAGTGCCGGGGTACTGATGAGTAACGAGCTGGGCTTAAGTGAAGTGACCGTCAGTATCTTATTCATTCTGCCGTTACCGGCGGCATTTGTTGGCTCTTGGTTGGCGTCACAAAAAAGTTTTTCTTTGCATCAGTTGATGTGGATTGGGGTCAGTGCGGCGCTACTGGCGGGTCTGAGTATGTGGCTGTGTGGTGTGCTGGGCATGCTGAGTGTCTACAGCTTGCTGATCCCGGCGGCGATGTTCTTCTTTGCCGGTGGCATGCTGTTCCCACTGGCGACGACCGGGGCGCTCAATCCGTTTCCCCTGTTGGCTGGCTCGGCCGGTGCGCTGGTGGGCGGTTTGCAAAATATGGGGTCTGGGGTAGCAACTTGGCTGTCGGCGAGCTTGCCGATGCACGGTCAGACCACGCTAGGTTTGCTGATGCTGAGCATGGCGGCGTTGATTGTGGTGAACTGGGGACTGATTG
>JBOFCH010000325.1:0-2235 GCA_051645985.1 Plesiomonas sp.
CAGCGTGGTTTTTTGGGTCTAACCATAAAAGAAGGCGGCTCCTGATATATCACAGTGTCATTATGCGACAGTTATTAGCATATGCCAATAATAAGGATGCCAATAATGTGATGAATCCAGTTGTTCAGTGTGCGAGATCAACACCGCGCGCACGACTGCGAGTATAAAAAACGGCCGCACACCCACGAGGCGTAACGGCCGGAGAACGAGCATACCGGTTAGCAATCACCGGTATGTAATTAGCGGATCACTGCCAACCGTAGCGGCGGACAAACCAGCCTTTTACCAGCTGAGTCAGGCACATGTAGCCACCTAAGATCAACAGTAGCCACGGGAAGTAACTGAGCGGTAGCGCTTCAAGCTGCAAGTGTGGTGCCAGTGGTGAGTAAATCAAGCCGATCCCTATGCTGACAACCAAGAGTGTCATGGCTAACAGTGGCCACGAGGCTCGGCTTTGCAGGAACGGGATCTTGCGGGTACGGATCATATGCACAATTAACGTTTGCGACAGCAGTCCTTCCACAAACCAGCCTGACTGGAACAGCGTCTGTGAGTCTAAGCTGTTGGCGTGGAACACATACCACATCAGGCAGTAGGTCAGGATGTCAAAAATGGAACTGATCGGGCCGAAAAACACCATAAAGCGCCCCAAATCGCCGGCGTTCCAACGCTGTGGCTTTTGCAGCTGCTCTTCATCCACGTTATCAAAGGGGATGGCGACCTGTGAGATGTCATACATCAGGTTCTGGATCAGCAAGTGGATCGGCAGCATCGGCAAAAAGGGCAAAAACGCGCTGGCAATCAGCACGCTGAAAACGTTACCAAAGTTAGAGCTGGCGGTCATTTTGATGTATTTGAGCATGTTGGCGAAGGTTTTACGCCCTTCCAACACCCCTTGCTCCAGTACCATCAGGCTCTTTTCCAGCAAGATGATATCTGCGGCCTCTTTGGCAATATCGACTGCCGAATCGACCGAAATTCCAATATCGGCCGCGCGCAGCGCCGGGGCATCATTGATACCATCGCCCATAAAGCCGACGATATGCGCTTGTGCGCGCAGTGATTGTACAATGCGCTCTTTATGGAGTGGGGTCAGTTTGGCAAAGACTTGTGTTTGACGAGCGGCTTGTTGTAACGCCGCATCATCCATCGCCTCAATGTCTTCACCCAGCAGGATATGCTGCACATCCAGCCCAACATCTCGGCAAACCTTGGCTGCCACACGGGGATTGTCGCCGGTCAGAATTTTGACTGCGATCCCGCTGGCCTGTAGCGCCGCCAAGGCTGGCTCGGTCGTCTCCTTCGGTGGATCGAGGAAGGCGATGTAGCCTTCGAGGATCAGATCATCTTCATCATCAACACTGTACTGGTTACGGTCGGCAGACAGCGTTTTACTGGCGACGGCAACAACGCGTAGCCCTTGCTGATTGAGATCATCGGTATGCTGGCGGATGTGTGCCAGCCGGGCCTCATCCAGCACCACACTTTCACCCTCAACACGGGCGTAGCGACACAGGGTGAGCATCTCTTCCAGTGCGCCTTTACAGATCAGCAAATGGGTGTGAGGCGTGGTAGCCAGAACGACTGACATACGGCGGCGGACAAAATCAAACGGGATCTCATCGACTTTGTGTAATCCCGGTAGTGTAAAGTTAAAGTGCAGACCCTGCTCGGCGACGCTCTCTTGTACCGCCACATCCAGCAGATTTTTCAAGCCGGTTTGATAGTGGCTGTTCAACCAAGCGTAGCGCAATACTTGTTCACAAGGCTGGCCGGTGATGTCAGTGTGGCGCTCCAGCACGATTTTATCTTGTGTCAGGGTGCCGGTTTTATCGGTACACAGAATATCCATCGCCCCAAAGTTCTGGATAGCATCCAACCGCTTGACGATCACTTTTTGCTGCGACAGACGTACCGCGCCTTTAGCCAGCGTGGAGGTGACAATCATCGGCAGCATTTCCGGGGTCAAGCCCACGGCCACTGAAAGGGCAAATAGCCCCGCTTCCCACCAATCGCCTTTGGTAAAACCATTGAGCAGCAGCACAATCGGGGTCATTACCAGCATAAAGCGGATCAGCAGCCAGCTGACTTTGCTGATACCGGTTTGAAATGCATTCGGGGTGTCATCTTGGCGGATCACCCGCTCGGCCAATGAGCCAAAATAGGTGTGCTGGCCGGTAGCAATCACCATGGCGATGGCGGTACCACTTACCACGTTGGTTCCCATGAAGCACA
>JBOFCH010000326.1:0-4889 GCA_051645985.1 Plesiomonas sp.
CGATGATTTTGCCCAGACAGGTCAGATCCGGCGTTACGCCATAGTGCGCCTGCGCGCCGCCCAAGGCGACACGAAAACCGGTCATTACTTCGTCAATAATCAACAATGCGCCATACTGATCACACAGGCGGCGCAGCCCTGGCAGGAAATCCGGCTGTGGCGGGATACAGTTCATGTTACCCGCCACCGGCTCGACGATGATGCAGGCGATGTCGTTCGGGTAAGCGTGGAACGCGTCTTCTACCGAAGACAGATCGTTATAGGTGCAGGTCAGGGTGTGCTTGGCAAAATCGGCGGGCACGCCCGGCGAGTTTGGTTGGCCGAGGGTCAACGCACCGGAGCCGGCCTTTACCAGCAGGGAATCGGCATGACCGTGATAGCAGCCTTCGAACTTAATTATTTTGTCACGATTTGTGAAACCGCGCGCTAAGCGGATAGCACTCATGGTAGCCTCTGTGCCAGAGCTGACCATCCGGATCATTGCCATGGACGGAACCAGTCGGGTCACCAGTTCGGCCATCACCACTTCCATCTCGGTCGGTGCGCCGAAACTTAATCCCCGCTCCGCAGCTTCAATCACTGCCTGACGGATGGCCGGATGGTTGTGTCCTAGCACCATCGGTCCCCAGGAGCCGACATAGTCGGTGTACTGTTTGCCATCCACATCGAACAGATAGGCGCCATCAGCGCGGGCGATAAACAGCGGGCTGCCGCCGACACCATTGAAGGCGCGGACCGGTGAATTGACGCCGCCGGGGATGGTTTTTTGCGCTTGGGCAAATAAGGTTGCAGATTTGGTCATACGGCTATCCTGAATGTCTGTGACCACACTGAGACGAGTGCGTAAAACAGCTATAGTAATCGAAATGTAAGTACGCAGCGATCTGTCTGACAGAGCGTTGCGGCGTTATGAATTCTCTTCATATTAAGCGAATTAGGATCGTTTGTTCTATGAGTGCTTCAAGTAACGAGACGTCATTAACCGCGCAGGGCAGCAATCAGCCTGCTGCGCAGCAGTCTGCCGTGCCTCATTCTACGGCCGCCAGTCATGGCGGATTAGTTCGTCGGCTGGTCGAACAGGATAAAACCCCCGTACTGGTGTTATTCCTGTGTGCCTTGGTCGGGCTGCTGGCGGGGGGCATTGGCGTTGCCTTTGACCGCATGGTCAGCCGGGTCAAGTTTGAGCGCGTCGATGCACTAGCCTTTATGGCCGATTATCAGGTGTTGGTGTGGATCGGAGTCTTTTTACTGTCGGCGTTGCTGGCGGCGTTCGGTTATTTTCTGGTACATCGTTTTGCGCCGGAAGCGGCCGGCTCCGGTATTCAGGAAATTGAAGGGGCGATGGATGGCCTGCGTCCGGTACGCTGGTGGCGCGTATTGCCGGTCAAATTCTTCGGTGGCCTCGGTACCCTTGGCTCCGGCATGGTATTAGGGCGTGAAGGCCCGACCGTGCAAATGGGCGGCGCGGTGGCGCAGATGATTGCCGATCTGTTTCGTCTCGGCAAAAATCCGGAGATCCGCAATACCCTGTTGGCAGCCGGTGCAGCCGGGGGGCTGACGGCGGCGTTTAACGCACCGCTGGCGGGGGTGCTGTTCGTAATTGAAGAGATGCGCCCGCAGTTTCGTTACAGTCTGATCTCGATTAAAGGCATTTTCCTCAGCGTGATCATGGCCTGTCTGATGGTCCGCTTTTTTACCGGTCAGGTGCCGGAATTGCCCGTCGGCTCACTTGGGTTCGCGCCGCTCAATTCCCTGTGGCTGTACTTGGTACTCGGCAT
Organism: Plesiomonas sp.; assembly: GCA_051645985.1. Lineage (GTDB taxonomy): Bacteria > Pseudomonadota > Gammaproteobacteria > Enterobacterales > CAMTGL01 > Plesiomonas. Next base: position 1,779 of record JBOFCH010000326.1, read on the forward strand.
GCTGTTCGGTGTGTTTGGCGTGCTGTTTAACCGCATGGTGTTCTGGAGCCAAGATAGATTTGCCGCCTTGCACGGCGGTCAGCGCAAGAAATTTGTACTGATTGGGGCCGTGATTGGTGGGACTTGCGGTCTGTTGGCGCTGCTGGTACCGGAAGTCTCTGGTGACGGTATGTCACTGGTGCTGATTGCCGCTAAGGGCAACTTCACCATCACCGCCTTGCTGCTGATTTTCTTTGCGCGGGTGATCACCACCTTAATGTGCTTCTGTTCTGGCGCTCCGGGCGGTATTTTTGCCCCCAGTCTGGCGATCGGCACCTTGTTTGGTACGGCTTTCGGTACAGTCGCCACCTTGTTGTTCCCGCAATATAACCTAGAGATTGCCACCTTCTCGATTGCCGGAATGGGCGCACTGTTTGCTGCTACCGTGCGGGCACCACTGACGGGGCTGGTGCTGGTGCTGGAGATGACCGAGAACTACCAGTTGATTCTACCGATGCTGATCACCGTGTTGGGTGCCACACTGTTAGCACAAGCATTGGGGGGACGTCCGCTGTATACTGTGCTTTTGGAGCGCACCTTGCAAAAGCAGGCGCAGCAACAAGCTGCCGCTGCCCAAGCTGCGGCGTCCCCAAGCCAGTCCGTTTGATACAGACAATCAGGTGGGGCTATCCACGCGACCGTGCGTTCAATACTTGAACGATTTAGTCAGGTATTGGATAATAGTCCCGCTTCTGATTGCGGAGACCAAAGAATGAGCGAAGTACCGGCGTTGCCGTTGGAATTTACTGATGCCGCGGCAAACAAAGTGAAGGCACTGATTGCCGAAGAAGAAAACCCGAACCTGAAGCTACGGGTGTATATCACCGGTGGCGGCTGTAGTGGTTTCCAGTATGGTTTTACCTTTGATGAAACCGTGAATGACGGCGACATGCTGATCGAAAACAGCGGTGTGGCGCTGGTGGTTGACCCCATGAGCCTGCAATATCTGATGGGTGGCCAAGTGGATTATACCGAAGGCTTGGAAGGTTCACGCTTCGTGGTGCAAAACCCGAATGCCAAGAGCACTTGCGGCTGCGGCTCCTCATTCAGTATCTAAGTGACTCACTGAATCTCTCATGTCCCCGCCGCTGGCGGGGATTTTTTTGCCTACCGTTCACATCTTGCCTGCCGCAGGTTTACACCCTGCGCGAGTGTAAACCTGCGGCAGCAGAATAATCAGCAAGATTGCGGCCGATCTGGTTTGCCTTGCGGGTTGAATCCAGTAGTATGGCTAATTCATGATTAATATTTTCGCGTATCTAGGAGAACGCAATGGTGCGTATTGAAGAAGCACTGGCGGTAATTAAACGCGGTGTGGAAGACCTGTTGCCGGAAGATGAACTCATCGCCAAATTAAAAGAAGGGCGTCCACTGTGTGTAAAATTGGGTGCTGACCCGACTGCGCCGGATATCCATCTGGGTCACACCGTGATCCTGACCAAACTGCGTCAGTTCCAGGACTTGGGCCATGAGGTTATTTTCCTGATTGGTGACTTTACCGGTATGGTGGGTGACCCGTCAGGTAAAAATACCACCCGTCCGCCACTGACCAAAGAGCAGGTGATGGCGAACGCTGAGACCTACAAAGAGCAGGTGTTCAAGGTACTGGATCCGGCCAAAACCCGCATCGAGTTCAACTCCAGCTGGTTAGGTGATATGGGCGCGGAGGGTATGATCCGTCTGGCTTCTCGTCAGACAGTGGCGCGTATGTTGGAGCGGGACGACTTTAAAAAGCGTTTCCATGATCACCAGTCCATCGCTATTCACGAGTTCATGTACCCGCTGCTGCAAGGTTATGACTCAGTAGCGCTGGAAGCAGACGTTGAGCTGGGCGGTACTGACCAGCGTTTCAACCTGCTGATGGGGCGTGAGCTGCAAAAAGAGTACGGACAAAAGCCTCAGATCGTCATCACCATGCCACTGCTGGTGGGTCTGGATGGTGAGAAGAAGATGTCCAAGTCAGCCCACAACTACATCGGGATCAGCGAAGCGCCATCCGAGATGTTCGGTAAGGTGATGTCTATCTCCGATGATCTGATGTGGGATTGGTATGTGCTGCTGTCCTGCCGTCCGCTGGCAGAAATCGACGAGTTCAAAGCCCGTGTCGCCGATGGCTCCTTGAATCCACGTGATGTGAAAGTGTGGCTGGCGAAAGAGATCATCGCCCGTTTCCACTCACAAGCGGATGCCGATGCGGCAGAACAAGAGTTCATCAACCGCTTCCAAAAAGGCGCGATGCCAGACGAGATGCCAGAGCTGACGTTGGAAGCCGGTAGCGAAGGCATTGCCATTGCGAACTTGCTGAAAGACGCCGATCTGGTGGCTTCGACCTCGGAAGCGCTGCGCATGATCAAACAAGGCGGCGTGAAGATTGATGGCGAGAAAGTGGATGATGCCAAACTGACGCTGAGCGCGGGTAACACTGCCGTGTATCAGGTCGGTAAGCGCAAGTTTGCGCGCGTGACGCTCCAGTAATCGTTGCTATTTCCCATATCAAGAAATAGACCTAAAGAAAAAGCCAGTCATTCGACTGGCTTTTTTATGCACTTACTTCAGGCTTTATGCTCAGACGATTACTCGTCGAGGAAGCTACGCAGCACTTCCGAGCGGCTCGGATGGCGCAGTTTGCGCAGGGCCTTAGCTTCAATCTGACGAATACGCTCACGCGTTACATCAAACTGTTTACCCACTTCTTCCAGCGTGTGGTCGGTGTTCATATCGATACCGAAACGCATACGCAGAACTTTGGCTTCACGCGCGGTCAGACCTTCCAGCACATCGCGGGTCGCGTTGCGTAGGCTTTCTGAGGTGGCAGAATCCAGTGGCAGTTCGAGTGTCGTATCCTCGATGAAATCCCCCAGATGCGAATCTTCATCATCCCCGATTGGGGTTTCCATGGAGATTGGCTCTTTGGCGATCTTCAGCACTTTACGGATCTTGTCTTCCGGCATCATCATCCGTTCGGCCAGCTCTTCCGGGCTTGGCTCACGGCCCATCTCTTGCAGCATCTGCCGTGAAATACGGTTTAGCTTGTTGATGGTTTCGATCATGTGTACCGGAATACGGATGGTA
>JBOFCH010000327.1:0-4038 GCA_051645985.1 Plesiomonas sp.
GCACGTGCCGTCGCAGCTGTTAAAGGGGCCAATTGATGCATCCAGTTATTAACCAAGTCACCGCACGCATCGCGGAGCGTAGCGCGGAATTCCGCGCGCGTTATCTGGCGCAGATCCAATCTCAGGCAGCACAAGGTAAAAACCGCGCGGCACTGGCCTGCGGTAACTTGGCGCATGCCGTCGCGGCCTGTTCCAGCCAGCAAAAGCACAACATTCTGGATATGACCCGTGCCAACATCGGCATTGTGACTGCATACAACGATATGCTGTCCGCGCATCAGCCATACCAGAACTACCCCGATCAAATCAAAGCGGTGCTGACAGCCCTTGGCCATAGCGCTCAGGTTGCCGGTGGCGTACCCGCCATGTGTGATGGCGTAACGCAAGGCCAGCCGGGCATGGATATGTCTCTGTTCTCGCGCGATCTAATTGCCCAAGCAACCGCAGTATCACTCAGCCACAATACCTTCGACGGTACTCTGCTGCTCGGCATATGCGATAAAATCGCCCCGGGTCAACTGATGGGCGCGCTGACCTTTGGTCACCTGCCTACTGCGTTTGTTCCTGCCGGCCCAATGCCGACCGGTATCAGCAATGACGAAAAAGTTAAAATTCGTCAAGAATATGCCGCCGGTAAATTGGGTCGTGAAGCACTGCTGGACATGGAATGCGGCGCCTACCACGCACCGGGTACCTGTACGTTCTATGGCACCGCCAACACCAACCAATTGGTGTTTGAAGCCATGGGTCTGATGCTGCCCGGTTCGGCCTTTATCGCCCCGAATACTGCACTGCGTGCTGCACTGACCGAAGATGCCGCCCGTAAGATTGCCGGCATGGTTCAAGGCAGCAGCACCTACCGCCCACTGGCGGAAGTAGTTGACGCACGTGCCATGGTGAACGGTCTGGTGGCACTGCTGTCTTCCGGTGGTAGTACCAACCATACCCTGCACATGATTGCCGTGGCCCGCGCCGCTGGCCTGATTGTAACGTGGGATGATTTCAGCGATCTGTCTGATGTCGTGCCATTGATGACCCGCGTTTACCCGAATGGCCCTGCGGACATCAACGCCTTCCACGAAGCCGGTGGCGTACCGCTGCTGCTGCGTAAGCTGGCGGATCGCGGCCTGCTGCATATGGATGCCATGCCGGTATTTGGTTGCATGGAAGATTACCTGTCCGAGCCAGTGCTGGAAAACGGTAAGCTAAGCTGGGTGCCGGTAACCGAAACCCGTAATCCGGATGTGATTGCCGCTGGCGATGGCGTTTTCAATGCGACCGGTGGCTTGAAAGTGCTGTCCGGTAATTTGGGCCGTGGCGTGATCAAAGTCAGCGCCGTTGCACCTGAGCACCACCTCATCACCGCGCCAGCCGAGATTTTTGAATCTCAACACGATGTGGAAGCGGCCTATAAAGCTGGCTTGCTGAACCGCGATGTCATTGTGGTGGTACGCCACAACGGCCCTGGCGCTAACGGCATGCCTGAGCTGCATAAGTTGATGCCAATTCTGGGTAACATCCAGAAAGCCGGCTTCAAAGTCGCACTGGTGACGGACGGTCGTCTGTCTGGTGCTTCTGGTAAAATTCCTGCCGCTATCCACGTCACTCCGGAAGCGAGCAAAGATGGTCCGTTGGCCTTCTTACAAAACGGCGATATGATCACGCTGAATGCCCAAGCAGGCACGCTCAGCACCGAAGCCGATTTGAGCCAGCGTACCGCATATCACCCTGATCTGAGCACTGAACAGACCGGTTTTGGTCGCAACCTATTCCATGTGTTCCGTCAGGCGGTCTCCAGCGCAGAAACCGGCGCGACCGTCATCGAGTGATATGGTATGACCCGAACGCACGTCTAAGACGTGCGTTTTTACTGCTTTTTAGACTGCCGTGTGGCAGCGATTGATTAAAGGAATCCCCATGAACTGGACTGTATCCCCTACTGAGGTTTTTGCCACATCACCGGTTGTTCCTGTAATGGTTATCAACAAAGTGGAAGACGCCGTTCCGATGGCCAAAGCACTGGCTGATGGCGGGATCACCGTATTCGAAGTGACCCTGCGTACCGACGCAGCACTGGGTGCTATCCGCGCTATCGCCGATGCTATGCCAGAGGCCATGGTTGGTGCCGGCACTGTCATCAATCCAGAACAGTATGATGCCGCCGTGGCTGCTGGCTCTAAGTTTGTGATCAGCCCAGGATTCACTCACGAGCTGCTGGCGCACGCGAAAAAGCACAGCACAGCGTTGATCCCGGGTGTTGCGACCCCTTCTGAAGTCATGCAGGCACTGGCGCAGGGTTATACCCATCTGAAATTCTTCCCAGCCGAAGCCAATGGCGGCGCTGCGGCCCTGAAAGCCATTGCCGCACCACTGCCTCAAATCCGCTTTTGCCCAACCGGCGGCATCAGCCCGAAAAACGTGCATGAATATCTGGCGGCCAAGTGTGTAGCCACCGTAGGTGGCTCTTGGATGCTACCCGCAGATCTGATTGCAGCGGGTGACTGGGCGGGTATTACTCGTCTGGCCGCAGAAGCTGTTGCTCTGGTTTCCAAAGCCTAATTAAGCAAGCGTTCTGGACATAAAAAATCCGGTCAAACGCCCAGCGTGACCGGATTTTTTATAACTTTTATACCTGTCAAAAATTAAGTTATAACTTTCTATAACTTTCAAAAATTAAGTTTTCACTATTTTCTTTACGTCTTGCTGCTCTCATGCTGGCAAGCGTTTTACCATCACTGGATCTCCCATTACCGGCTCTCTTGCTATCACAAGCTCTCGCCAGCCTCTAGGGTATAACCTAAATCCAGTACCGGTTGTGCGATAGGCTCACGCAGTAAGCGCGCCAGCAGCATCTCTGCCGCCCGCTTTCCCATCTCTTTACGTGGGGTATGCACACTGGCCAATCGTGGCACAATCGTCTGCCCAATATCATGACCGTGGAAACCGGCAATGGCTATATCCTGTGGGATACGAATACCAAGACGCTGACAGGCAAAAATAGCACCAACTGCCAAGTCATCGTTAGTACAGAAGATCCCATCGGTATCCGGATAACGGCGACGCGTTTCTTCCAACAGTTCAGCCCCCAACGAATAGGACGACGCAGCTTCAGTCATCACCTGACGTGGCGTTAGCCCATATGCCTGCATTGCCTCACTGTAACCCTCCAGACGTTGCTGCGTACGTACATCCATCCGCGCGCCCAGATACACGATATTACGATAGCCCTTTTCCAGCATCAGCGTCGTCATCGCAAAACCGGCGGCAACATTATCCAACCCGACCGCTAGCTCAATGCATGGCGAACGGGTATCCATAATCTCCACAACCGGTACACCGGCGGTTTCAATCATCTTCAGTGTCCGTGGGGTATGGTAACTTTCAGACAAAATCAAACCATCGACGTTATACGACAGCAAAGAGGCAATACGCTGCTCTTCCATCTGTGGGCTATAGCCATAGTGCGCTAACATGGTCTGATAACCACGCTCTTCCGTCACCGATTCAATACCGCGTAAGACCTCGGCAAAGACCTGATTGGTTAATGACGGCAACAAAATGCCAATCGCCTGACTTTTTGCGTTGGATAAAATATCTGGAGCACGATTCGGGATATAGCCGAGGGTATCCAGCGCACGCGCAATTTTGCTCTGCACCGCGACCGAAACCTGAGACGGATCACGCATGTAACGGCTAACCGTCATTTTAGTTACACCGACAATGTCAGCGACGTCCTGTAATGTGGGGCGTTTTTTCTTCATGTGACCGCGAAAATAGCACTAATGTTACCTGTAACATAGCACATTTTACGGTATTTACCCAGTACCGATGATGTGACCTGCCACGTAAAAAGTGACAATAAGACATTATTTTAATAACCATATTAAATGTATTGATATCGCCTTGATAACTAACCCAATATAAGCTTATCCAGTTAGCCAAAACATCTTCGCAATTATTTTTTACATTTACCATTTATTTTCAGTATAAAAATAAGTTGCTCATAACATTTATCTCTGATTATTATAAAAGAATCAA